>JAAYYY010000412.1 GCA_012515125.1 Chloroflexota bacterium | reverse complement strand
GTGCCATCTGTACACTGTACGGAATCAGGCGACCAGGAGGTGCATAGAGACAAAAAACGGGAGACGCTCATGGGGAGCGTCTCCCGGAAAACAGGGGGGAGCTGTTAGCTACTGTAGGGGCGACTAGTAAATTTCGCGCCGCGAAACGGTGGTGCTACGTGAAGAGGTCGGCGTCATCGCCAGGCGGATGACCTTGACGACAATCCACCCCAGAATGGCGTAAACAAGCATGGCGATAAGGGTTGGCGTCTCGAAAACCATGTTGTTGACGGCGGGCGTGCCGGTGAGGCCGAAGAAGGGCCAGAGGAACGGCGCGCTCAGGTTGTAAACCAGGCTGGCGAAGGGTGCTTCCGGGTTAGCGGCGATCAGCTTAAGCAGGAAGCGCACGCCCAGGAGCAGCTCAAGCATGCCCGTCAGGAGCCAGATGAAGCCAACCAGCTTGGAGACGGCGGCGGCTCGCTCGGCGCCGACATCGGCGACGACGCGCTCGTGATGGACCATATCGTCATTGCGCACGGTTTCGACGCGCTCGTGGCGCTCGACGGGAATCACATCCTCGTCTTCATAAACCGTCGCTTCCACTGTCCTCTCATAACGATCATCAGGGTTTGTCATCATTCTCCTCCATGACGCCTGCGCAGGTAAAAGAAAAAAGAGCAGTTCGCAGGAACTCTTTCCAGGGGCAGATCGCCACACTGGTATACCGGCCCGTGGGCCAATACCTACGAGCATCATAACGTCCTCTGGAACAGGCTCAATCAGTAGAAACCCTACCCGGCGGCGATTATAGACCCCAGATACGCTATTATCGTTGCGGGACGGGCAGGTGAATCTGTTACAATGCAAGAGAGCAGCGCCGCGAACGTGACATAAACGGGAGGAGAAGATGGCTGATTACGACGAGACGACCTACGGAGAAGGGATCGCCGACCTGTACGACCAGTTTTACCCCTCCGCCGAGCCGGCGCAGATCGACCGGTTGGCCGAGCTGGCCGGGGATGGACGGGCGCTGGAGCTGGCCATTGGCAGCGGCCGTGTGGCGCTGCCGTTACAGGCGCGCGGGGTAGACGTGAGGGGCATCGACGCCTCGAGGGCAATGGTCGCGCGATTGCGGGACAAACCCGGCGGGGCAGACATTCCGGTGACAATGGGCAACTTTGCCGACGTCGCCGTGGAGGGGCAGTTCGACCTGATCTACATCGTCTTCAACACCTTCTTTGCGCTGCGTGCGCAAGAGGAGCAGATCCGCTGTTTTGGCAACGTAGCAGCACACCTGAAGCCGGAAGGGTGTTTTGTCATCGAAGCCTTTGTGCCCGATCTCTCTCGCTTCGATAGAGGGCAGCGCGTTAGCGTGATTGGCCTCGACGAGGACCGGGTGCGACTCGAAGCCAGCATGCACGACCCGGTGCGCCAGCTCGTACGCAGCAAGCACATTCTGCTGACCGAAACCGGCATCCGCTTCTTCCCGGTGCAGCTCCGCTACGCCTGGCCCTCGGAGCTGGACCTGATGGCCCGGCTCGCCGGGCTGACATTGGCCGAACGCTGGGGCGGCTGGGAACAGGAGCCGTTCACCGCCCAGAGCGGCCGGCACGTTTCCCTCTATAAACACAGCAACGCTTCTCAGTAACGTCCTCCGGGCCGGCTGCTGTGAGCGGCAATTGCCAGGAACAAGGATAACCATGAAGCGTCAAATGCTGCTTCTGCTGCTTGTGCTGTTGGCCGTTATGACGGCCGGCTGTCAGGAGGAGGCGACATCCACACCGGCCACGACCAGCGCCCCTGCGCATACGCCGACGGCCGAAGCGGCGCGGGCCGAGGTAGAGCTGGTGCGTGTCGAGAATAAGGTTATGGGGCTGAGCGTGCTGGTTCCGGAAGGCTGGCAGGTAATCGCTCCGGGCGTCTATGCCCGGGGCGAATCGGCCACCGACCTGACGACGCTCATCCAGCAAGCAGCGCCCGGAACGGCAGCCCAGGATCTGGCGACCTCACTGCAGGCTCAGCTCGGCATTGACGTCCTGCCCGAACCGGCCGCGACCCTCCAGGCCGGTGCGTTTGAGTGGACGCTCTATGAGATCACGGTGGACGTGCCGCCTACGGGCGCGGTCAACGTCGATCTGGCTATGGCGGAGACCGAGTCGGCGAGCTATCTGGTGATGCTGCAGGCGCCGGCCGGCGCCTACCCGGCCCTCCACGAAGCGGTCTTCTTGCCGGCTCTGGAGGGGCTGACCACCCCGCAAGGCGGCGAATAAGGCGGGGAAGAGAGCCGCAGCGTCTACGAAGACCCGGTGGGCCGGTTCAAGGTCCCGCTGCCGGCTAACTGGAGCGCGGAGCCGGCCGGCGGATTCGTGACCCTCAGCCGTCTGGAAGAGGGCTGAGAAGCGGGCGCCTGTGTTTCGATCCCGGATCAGATCGTTTCGGTCACCTTCTGCAGCGAGCGGGGCGCGTCCACGTCATAATCACGGGTGTGGGCCAGATGGAGCGCCAGAAGCTGGCCCGGTACAATGGCCGTCACGGGCGACAGCCACTCCGGGACGCGATGGGGCAGCGCCAGAGGAATGCGCGCCAGCTTCAGAATGCGCTCTTCGTCGCTGATCGCGATCAGCTCGGCCTCACGCGCCCGCAGGGTCTGGCAAAAGCTCACCAGCTCTCGCGACATCTCACCAGCGGGCGCGACGAGGAAGATCGGGAAACCAGGCTCGACCATAGCCAGCGGGCCGTGCAGGAAATCCGCGCTGCTATACGGCTCGACGACTGTGTAGGTCAGCTCCTTCAGCTTCAGGGCGATCTCGAACGCTGTAGCGTAGTTGAAGCCGCGGCTGATGACCACGCAGCGGCTCATGTAGCGGTAGCGGGGGGCTACCCTGGCGATCTCCTCCTCCATTGCCAGCGTGTCGGCCACTGCTTCGGGCAGCTCGTGCAGCGCCGCGAGCATCGTCTCGTCGCCACGATGCAGGGCGCTGAGCAGGGCAATGGCCGCCAGCTCGGCCGTATAGGTCTTGGTGGCTGCCACCGCTCGCTCCTCTCCTGCGCACAGGTCGATCACCACATCACCCTGCTCGGCCAGTGGCGACGCAGGCGTGTTGGTCAGCACCGCCGTGAGCGCCCCCTGCGCGCGCGCCGACTCCAGCACGGCGACGATGTCTGGGCTGGCGCCGCTCTGGCTGATGCCGATGACGAGCGCGCTCTCGTCAAAGACCGGCGGTCGCCGGTAGATGGTGAAGAGGCTAGGCGTCGTCAGTCCCACGGGCAGGCCGTTCATGGCACCGAGGAGATATTGGGCGTAGCGGCCGGCGTTGTCACTCGTGCCCCGTGCAGCTATGACAACGTGGCGGATATGCCGGCGCTGGATCATGTCCGCCAGCTCGGAGATAACGCCCTGCTGCTCGTCAATCAGACGGCGCAGGCTCTGTGGCTGTTCGTGGATTTCGCGGTAGAGATGGGTATCGTCAATCATGGCATTCCTCTTTCCGTCGGGTCGTCAGTCCCCGAGAGTAAGATAGCCCCGGCCTGCGGTTTCGGCTACTGCTTGCCAAACGCCGTTACAGTGCGTAATATAGCCGCCGTGTTTCGACGCCCCGCCATCCCCCTGCTCGCCCTTGCCGTACTGTTTGTCCTGGCCGCTGCGGTCCAGTTCGCGTTCGCGCAAGAACCTGACGAGATCTACCTGCCTTATGTCACGAGCGACCCGGACGACCCGCCTGATCCGGGTCATCCTTTTGCGACCCAGGTCGTCGCTCTGGTGAATCAGGAGCGGGCGGAACACGGCTGCCAGCCTCTTCAGGTCGATAGCCGGCTGGTTAACGCGGCAGTAGCGCACAGTCAGGACATGGCATTAAATGATTTCTTCGATCACGTTGGCTCGGACAACTCGCTTCCCTGGGATCGCATCGTTGCGGAAGGCTACAACTACAGCTGGGCCGGCGAGAACATTGCCGCCGGCCACCAGACACCGGAGCACGTAGTCGCGGAATGGATGGATAGTCCCGGCCATCGCGCCAACATTCTCAATTGCGCCTTCACGGAAACCGGCGTCGGCTATATCTACATGGAACAGGACCAGGGGACGGTCAACTACCGCCACTACTGGACCCACGTCTTCGCTACCCCCGGTTAATTCCTGCCTGTGCGGGTGCGGAGCCACCAGCAGGTGATTTGCCATACTACACCAGGGGGATCTCGTTCTCGGCATCCTCTATCGCTTCTACCCGACGGCCCGTAAACCGCAGAAGCAGATAACCGGCAATCGCCGATGTAAACGACCCAAGAATGATGCCCAGCCGGGCCAGATTGACGTTGTCCACACCCGTATGTTCGAATGCGAGGGAGCTGATGAACAGGCTCATCGTAAAGCCGACGCCGCAGAGCAGAGCTACCCCATAGAGATGCGTCCAGCCTGCATTGGCAGGGCGGCTGGCGAGACCAAGCACGATGGTCAGCGCGCTCGCGCCAAAGACGCCGATCTGTTTGCCAAAGAAGAGGGCCGTGGCGATGCCGAGGGTCAGCGGATTCGTCAGGGTGTCCAGCGACATACCAACCAGAGGTACGCCGGCGTTGGCGAAGGCGAAAATCGGCAAGATGGCATAGGCCACCCAGGGGTGGAGTGCGTGCTCCATGTCGTGCAGTAGGGAGTGACCCTCGGGATGGAGATCGTCCTTCTGCCCACCCATGGGAATAGCAAAGGCCAGCGCGACGCCGGCGAGCGTAGCATGGACGCCCGACTTCAATACGAAGATCCACAGGAGAACGCCGACGATGACGTAGGCGGCGGGCCGCGTCACGCCTCTCTGGTTCATTACCAGAAGGGCGATGAGAGCGAGGCCAGCCAGGACCAGCGCCGGCACGGAGAGATCACCCGTGTAGAAAACGGCAATGATTATGATAGCCGCCAGGTCGTCGAAGATGGCTACAGTCATCAGGAACAGGCGGAGCGACTGGGGAATCCGGTCCCCCAGCAGGTAGAGGACGCCAAGGGCAAAGGCGATGTCGGTTGCGGCGGGAATTGCCCAGCCGCTCATTGCTACCGGGTCGCCGCGGTTGAACCAGACGTAGATGAGGGCCGGGACGGCAATCCCGCCAAGCGCGGCGATACTGGGAAGGATAATCTGTGATGGCTGCGAGAGCTGCCCGGCGCGGATCTCGCGCTTCACTTCCAGCCCGATAAGCAGGAAGAAGATAGCCATGAGGCCATCGTTGATCCACAGCAAAAGGGGCTTAGCCAGCTCGAGAGGACCGACGCGGATTTCGACTGGTATGTCGAGAAGGACGTCGTACCAGCCGGATAAAGGAGAGTTCGCTACCAGGAGGGCGAGGGCCGCGGCGCCCATGAGGATCAGCCCGCTGGACGCCTCCAGGTCGAGAAAGTTCCGCAGGAGGGTGGCCGATCGCTCTCTGTACGTTGCTGGCTTCATGGTCACGCTCCTCTGTGGAAGGTAACAGGTACCAGTTCTTCGGTTTGCCGGGACGTCTCTATCCTATCTGACCCGACAAGGAGCGTCGAATGGTCCTCGGAAAGCGAAAAGAAGGGTTCCTGGCGATGACCTACTCTCCCGGGGGCTCGCGCCCCAAGTACCATCGGTGCTGACGAGCTTAACTGCCGGGTTCGGGATGGGACCGGGTGTGGCCTCGTCGCTCCAAT
>JAAYYY010000411.1 GCA_012515125.1 Chloroflexota bacterium | reverse complement strand
CGCACGGAGACGCGCGAAGAGAGCGTGGAGGTGGTCCAGCCGCGCCGCATCACTATCGAGGGGCAGCTCGGCCATCTGCGGCGGACACTGAAGCAGCGCCGGCAGGTGGAGTTCCGCGAGCTGCTTTCGGAGGCGGCCGACCGGGTGGAGCTGTCGATCACGCTGCTGGCCCTGCTGGAGCTGATCAAGCGGCGGGAGGCGGAGGCGTCGCAGGAGACGATGTTCGGGCCGATTGTCGTGGCGGCGGTGGGCTGAAGCTCAACGCGGGCGAGGTAGCCGGGCGGCGAGCCGGAGGGCGGTGAGGGCGCCGGCCGCGTCGATAAACACATCCAGGGGCCGGCCGGTGCGTCCGGGGATGGTGACCTGGTGCAGCTCGTCGCTGAGGCCAAAGGCCACGCTCAGGGCGAAGGCGGCCCAGGGGCGGAAGCCGGCGCGCCAGGTCAGGAGCCAGAGCAGGGCATAACCGGCGAAATGGCCGCCCTTCTTCACCAGGAAATCCCACGAGCCGGCGTCGGGGAGGTTCAGTTTCGGCTGGTGGGAGAGGGTAAAGATGAGCAGCATCCAGAGCACGAGCGGCGCCCACTGCCAGGCCAGCGCCGCCGGGCGCGACCAGCCACGCGGTGTGAAGGTCAGCGTGCGGTGCATCAGGTTGAGCAGACTCATAGGGTCATTGTAGCGGGATGCGCCATAGGGAGCCACAGGCCGGCTGCGGACGTGATCTTCTTCACTATACAGGGGCGCGGGGGCGATCTATGCTGTTTGTGGGTGAAGTGGCATCGAATCATTGCCCGCCGGGCAAGGAGGTTGCTATGGCGCTCAATCGTGGCCGTGGGGAGCCGGACGATCTGGAGATAACGTGCAAGGCGGTGGGCTTCCTGGCCCTGCTGACAGCCCTGTTCTACCTGTGGTCGGCCATGGACCAAGGGCTCGGGCTGGCGGGCCTGGGGAGCGTGGCGACGGACGGCTGGCTGGCGTTCACACTCATGGCGGTAGGGGTGCTGGGGCTGCTGGCGGCCTGGCGGTACAGGCGGGCCGGAGGGGCGCTGGCGGCGCTCAGCGGGGCGCTGCTCTGCGTGTTCGTCTACACGACAGGAGCGAACCGGTCGCCGGTGGCTGCACTGGCCTATAGCTCGCCGTTCATCATCGCCGGCCTGCTCTTCGTGCTCGCGGGCTGCCGGAGAGGATAAAAGCGATGGTCAGGGAACGGAAGCCGGAGTCGGATCGTCGAGAACCAGCCATCCAAATTCCATCGCCGCAGCCTGTAAGGCGTCGTCGGGCGCGACGGCGACCGGCCGCCGGCTGAGCCGCAGCATGGGCAGGTCGGCGGCGCTGTCGCCATAGGCCGCGGCGAACGAGGCATCGCCGGCGAGCGCCTGCAATCGCTCTGCCTTGAGCGGGCCAACGCTGAGCGGCAGAGCCGTGCGTCCGGTCAGCCGGCCCTCGACAATCTCCAGCGGCGTGCCCAGCCCAAGCACGCGCTGCAGCCCCGCGGCAGCGGCGAGATCGGCGAGTGCGTCGAGGATGGGCTGGAAGATGCCGCTGGCGAAGATGACGGTCGCCCCGGCGTCGTGGTGGGCCTGCAGCGCCTCCAGTACCACAGGGCGGCGGGCGCGCCAGAGATGGTCGGCGGTGTAGGCGGCGGGCGCAGCAAACTCCTCGACGGTCTGGCCCGCGTATAGATTCAGGATGCCGCGCACCCAGCGCTCGCGGAAGGTCTGGCGGTCGCCCAGGCCAAGACGGTAGGCGAGCAGAGCGGGCAGCCGGCGCAGGAAGTAGCGGCGAAAGTCGCGCTCCCGGCCCTGCTGCCGCAAATAGTCGCGCAGCGCTTCCCAGTGCGCGGCGGTGGTCAGGGTGCCTTCGACATCACAGGCCACGTAAACAGGTTCTGGGGATGACATGGCCCTGATTTAACCACGGTCACCGTAGAAAGGGTAGGCCAGGGTGCAGCATCGCTTCACACGCCGGGCAGTGAAGCGTGCAGGGTAAGCAGCCGCGGCGGCCGGCCCGGCTCTTCCCCCCAGCCGGCGAAGCGCTCCAGCTCGAAGCCTGCCGCCGCCAGGGCAGCCAGATAGTCGGCTTCCGTGTTGAGATAGCTGCCAAAGACGACCCCGCCTTCTCCGGCGATAGTCGCCCCCCGGCCATAGGCCAGCCGGGCCGGGTGGTACTCGGAGACGTAGAGCCTGCCGCCGGGCCGCAGGACGCGGGCGGCCTGCTCGAAGACGGGCGCCAGCACCGGCACGTGCTCCAGCACCAGGTTAAAGAGCACGACGTCGGCGGAAGCGGCGGCGAGGGGCCAGGGGGCGGTGAGATCTGCCTGGAGGTAATAGACGTGGCGGTCGGGTAGGCGGCGGCGGGCAAGGCGCAGCATGCCGGCGCTGAAGTCGAGGCCAATCAGGCGGGCGCAGCGCGGCGCGAGCCAGCGGCTGTTCTTGCCCGTGCCGCAGCCCGCTTCGACGACGACCCGGCCGGCCAGCGGCGGCGCGAGCTGGGGAAGGAGCTGCTCGTCGAGGTCGCGCGTCGCGTTTTCCTGCTCGTCGTACTGGGCGCTCCAGCGGTCGTAGGCCTCGCGAATGGCCGCCAGCTCCTCCGGTAGTCCCTTTTTCTTATCTCCTGCAGGGGTCAATTGGGCCGATTCTCCTATGGTGTCCTGGACGCCCGTATTTTATGATCATCGGTAGACGGCGTGAAGGACGTTTCTCTCTTTTCCTCCGTTTAGACGCTCACGGCAAGCGGTCCTGACGGCAGTTGCCCCTCTTCCCACCCATTGTTGCCAGCATTTTTCGGGAAGAGGGGCAACGGCGTTACAGGGCCGGGAGCGGGATTCAGGCGGGGCGGGCCGATTCCAGGATTTGTAGCTGCAGGAGGGCGTCACGGGGGTCAACCGGCGGTGGGGCGCTGTGGGCGAGGCTGGCGTAGAGGGCGCGGTAGAAGGCGCCGTAGTCGCCGGGCAGCGTGGGCACCCGCTCGCGCGTTCCCTCCGACCCGTAGAGCGTGCCCCAGTTTTCCTCAGGCTCTTCACCCCAGCCAGGCGCGCCGGGCATCTGCCCCTCGCGTAAGGCTGCCTCCTGGGGGTCGAGGCCGAACTTCTCATACGTGGCGTCACGCCCGCGAACGTGGAAGCGGGGCGCCGGCGCGGCGTTGAGCGAGTCCACTTCCAGCAGGGTCGTGACGCGCACCGGATTTCGCTCTGTGGGCGGGAAGGTCAGGGTGATGCGCAGCCAGTCGTCGTTGACCGTGTCCGGGCGCAGGCGGGCCACGCGGGCCGACATGCCTTCCGGCGCGCCGAAGAGCAGCAGCGCCTGGTCCACAAGGTGCGCCCCCAGGTCGTAGAGCACGCCGGCGGTCGGGTCAGGCTCAGCCTTCCAGCCGGCGCGTTTCGTCTCCTGCGGGCGGTAGCGGGGCCAGACGCCGGCAAAGAAGTGGACGGGTCCGAGCCGCTCCTCCTCCAGCAGCGCGCGCACGGTGAGAAAATCGCCGTCCCACCGCCGGTTGTGGAAGGGTACGAGCAGCCGGTGGCGCCGTGATGCTAGAGCGATCAGCTCCGACCACTCGGCGCTGGCCGTCGCCACGGGCTTCTCCACGACGACGTGCTTGCCGGCCTCCAGGGCAGCCCGCGCCTGCGGGACGTGCAGCCGGTTGGGCGTGGCGATAACCACGACGTCAATCTCCGGCGACGACACGAGATCGTCAAAAGACGGGACGACCTGCAGGCTGGGGAATAGCTCCCGCTCAGGCTGGCGGCTGGTGGCGACAGCTGCCAGCTCCAGCCCCGGCGTGGCGGCGATAAACGGGGCGTGGAAATAGCGACCGGCCAGTCCCCAGCCAGCGAGGGCCACGCGGAAGACTGGCCGGTTCATAGCACGTTTACCTTGGCGCCGCTCAGCGGCTGACGTTCTCGAAGATGCCGGCTGCGCCCATGCCGCCGCCGACGCACATCGTCACGAGGCCGAACTGGGCGTCGTGGCGCAAAAGCTGGTCCATGAGCTGGACGGTCAGCTTCGCCCCGGACGCGCCCAGGGGATGGCCCAGGGCGATGGCGCCGCCGTCCACGTTCAGCCTTTCTTCGTCGAAGCCCAGCTCGCGCACCACGGCGACGGCCTGCGAGGCAAAGGCCTCATTCAGCTCGATGAAGTCGATCTCCTCCAGGCTGAGGCCGGTGCGCTGCAGGACGCGCGGCACGGCGGCAACGGGGCCGATGCCCATGACCTCCGGGGGCACGCCGGCAACGCTGAAGCCGACGAAGCGCAAGAGCGGCTTGAGGCCCAGCGCTTCCGCCCGCCCGCGCTCCATAATCAGCACGGCGGCAGCGCCGTCGCTGAGCGGGCTGCTGTTGCCCGCCGTCACGGTGCCCCCCTGCTGGAAGACGGGCTTGAGTCTCGCCAGGCTCTCCAGGCTGGTGTCGCGGCGCACGTGCTCGTCGGCGCCGAGGATGATCGTGCGCCGCTCCAGCCGGCCATTGCCGGGCGTCACCTCTTCGATTTCCAGCGGCAGAATCTGGCCGGCGAAGCGGTTCTCGTCCTGGGCGCGCGCCGCCTTCTGGTGGCTGCGCAGCGCGTACTCGTCCTGCGCCTGCCGGGAGACTTCGTACTCGGCGGCGACGCGCTCGGCCGTCAGCCCCATGCTCATGTAGGCTTCGGGGTTGTGCTCCACCAGCCAGGGATTGGGGCTGACACGAAAGCCGGTCATCGGCACCATGCTCATCGTCTCCGCGCCGCCGGCAATGATCACGTCGGCGCCGTTGGCGATGATGCGCTCCGCAGCCATGGCGATGGTCTGCAGGCCGCTGCTGCAGAAGCGGTTGACGGTGACGGCCGGCACGCTGGCAGGTAGGCCGGCGCGCAGGGCGATGTTGCGGGCCATGTTCAGCCCCTGCACGCCCTCCGGCATGGCGCAGCCGATGATCACGTCGTCAATCTCGGCGGGATCAAGCGCTTCGGCGCGGCGCAGCAGCTCCCGGATGAGGGCCGCCGCCATCTCGTCGGAACGGGTGTTGCGGGTCGTGCCCTTCTTGGCGCGGCCTACGGCGGTGCGGACGCCGGCGACAATGACTGCTTCTCTGGTCATGACTGGTTACTCCTCGTTAATCGTTGCTAGTTCCGCAGTGGCTTGCCGGTCTGCAGCATGTGCATGATGCGCTGCCGGGTCTTCTCTTCGCCGAGCAGCGAGAGGAACGCCTCCCGCTCCAGGTCGAGAATGTACCAGGGATCGACCCAGGCCGGCGCGCTCAGGTCGCCGCCGCAGAGCACCCAGGCCAGCTTGCGGCCGATGAGTACGTCGTGCTCGGTGGCGTAGCGGGCCCAGAGGAAGCTCTGCAGGCCGAGCTGCAGGGCGGCGAGGCTCGTCTTCCCGGCAGCGTAAACCGGCTCCACCTCCGGCGGCCTCGCGCCGACGTCGGCCAGATGGCGGGCGCGCTTTTTGGCAATCGCCAGCCGGTGCTGCGCGTTCATCACAATCGTGTCGCCGGGCGCCAGGTAACCCATCGCCTTGGCCTGCCAGGCGCTTTCGCCGACCTTGGCCATGGCAATGCGCTCGAACGTGGCTTGCAGCGGCGGGAGCACGTCGGCATTCTCCGTGCGCATCACCGGGTTGACGTTGCGGCGCAGGCTCTCCTTGCAGCCGCCGCCGGCGGGGATGACGCCGACGCCGACCTCGACGAGGCCGATGTAGCTCTCGTGCGCGGCGACCGTCTCCCAGCCGGCCATCGCCATCTCGGCGCCGCCGCCCAGAGCCATGCCGTGTACGGCGGTGACGACCGGCTTCGGCGCGTGGCGCAGGCGGAAGGCAGCCTCCTGTAGCTGCCTGACCGTCTGGTCGAGCTGGTCCCACATGCCCTGCGCGGCGGCGATACCGACCATCGCCAGATTCGCGCCGACGCTGAAGTTTTCGCCCTGGTTGCCGATGACCAGCGCGTCGAAATCAGTCTGCAGCCGCTCCAGGGCGGCGGTGCTCATGTCGATGATGTCCTGGTCGATGGCGTTCATCTTGCTGTGGAACTCCAGCAGGAGCACGCCGTCGCCCATGTCCAGCAGGCTGGCGCCGTCTTTGCGGGCCACTTCCCGGCCCTCGTCGCGCAGCTTATTGATGACGATCACGTTCCGGTCGCCGACTGCGGGCACGTAGCGGCAGCTATCGAAATCGTAGTAGCTGCCGTTCTGGTAGAACTGCTCGAAGCCGCCGTCGAGCATCTCGCGGACCCACGGCGCCACGTCGAAGCCGGCCTCGTCCATCTTCTGCACCGTATCGGCCACGCCGAGCATATCCCATAGCTCGAACGGGCCGGCCTCGTGGCTGAAACCCCAGCGCATGGCGTCGTCCACGTCCTTGATGCTGTGGGCGATCTCCGGCGTGACGTGGCTGGCGTAGCTGAGGCTGTAGTAGAGCAGGTTGCGCACGTATTCGGCGGCGCGGTCGTCGTATTCCAGCAGGGCGCGCAGCCGCTGTCCCAGATCCTCAATCTTGCGCACCTTGCCCACCGAGTCGAAGCGCACCGAGGCGGGCGGGTGGTACTCCATCGTCTCCGGGTCGAGCGTCCAGAACTGGCGCTCGCCGTTGACCATCGTCATCTTGTAGAAGCCCTGCCCGCTCTTATTGCCCAGCCAGCGGTTGGCAAGCATCTGTTCCATCATCTGCGGCGCTCGCTCGCCGCGCATCACCTCGCGGAACGGGTCGTGGGGGATGGCCTCGTAGAGATTGCGGTTTACGTGAGCCATCACGTCGAGGCCGACGAGGTCGAGCAGGCGGAAGGTCGCCGTCTTCGGCCGGCCGATCAGCGGTCCGGTGAGGTTGTCTACTTCTTCGACGGAGTAGCCGTGCTCCAGCGCGTACTCGACGCCGTAGGAGCTGGCGATGGCGAAGAAGCGGTTGGCGATGAAGTTGGGCGTGTCTTTGGCAATGACCACCCCTTTGCCCAGCACGTTGCGGCCGAACGCCACCATGAAATTGACCACGTCGGGGCTGGTGT
>JAAYYY010000410.1 GCA_012515125.1 Chloroflexota bacterium | reverse complement strand
TGCAGCGGCTCTTCGAGCAGTGGGGCGGACAGGCGCGGCGGATGCGCAAAGCCCCGCCGGCCCTCGTCTTTGCCGCCATCGGGCAGGCGCGGGCCGACGGCCGGCTGGCGCCGGAAACAGAGACCAGAGTGCTGGGCTGGCTGCTGACTTACTGGGCTCTGCGTGACAAAGTGAAAGTATCCGAACCGTCTGTGGCGCAGCTCGTGCCTCAGACGAAAGAGATGATGGAGGTTTGACATGACTGAAGAAACGACCGAAACGCCTGAATCGACCGACCTGACCGTCACGGATGGCGCCGAGCTGGAGCTGCGGCGAGCGATCACCCTGGAGGGCGACGCGGTGGACTTGCTGCGACAGAGCCTGGCCAACCGCAATGTCAATCTGCAGCCCAGCACGGTGCCCGCGGCCGGCGACCTGTTCCTCTGGTACGTCATCGAGCAGAGCACCCTGGGCATGTCCTTCACCCGTTACCAGCGCTTTATCGACGCCGTCATGTGCGGCGATGAAGATGCTCTGAATGGTTTCGGCCGCATCCGGGAGCGCATCCGCTATCTGCGCCGGCGGCGCGCTCTACCCTATACGGACATGGACGCTTACCGTCTGCTGAAGGTGGCCACAGAAGCATTCGTCACCGTAAACTGCGGCGTGCTGTCGCCAGAAATCGGCAGCGACGTCGATCTTGACGCGATCCTCGCCCAGTGCGGCGCAACCAGCGACGACCTCGCCGCGCTGTGGCGCAATTACCTGCAGACCATCAACGGCTCTGACGACGTCACCATCCCCTACCTGCTGCTCGTCCGGGACAAGCTGGGCGACGACACCCTGTTGGGTATTGAGATCGACGGCGAGCGGGACGATATCGAGGAGCGCTTCCGGCTCTGCCGGGGGATTCTGCTCGATAAACTGACGCAGCCCTGCTTCCTCGAGCTGATCTGGTCCTACTGGCTGGAGCAGGGCATGCTCGTCCAGTCTCTGAACGCCATCAGCCGGCGCTTCCAGAACGTGCGCGGCCCGGCCGAGCACGATCCGCTGGCGATGGTGGAAATCGACCCGCTGCGGCCACTCAACAACCTGCTCTGGGGGTACGTACAGGACGAACCACACCGCCTCTCCGTCGTGCGCCGGGCCTACGAATACGACCATCACTACGGGCTCGCGCTCGAAGGTAAGGCGATCCCGCCACTGCGCCCGGCCGACAGCCGCAGCCGCTTCCTGGAGGCTTTCCACATGCTGCTGCGAGTCACGTCGGCCTACTACCGCCAGCACGACGACGTGACCATTCGCGCTGACGCCTTCCCGGTCCTCAACGCCCTAAAAGACGTGCACCTGGTGCTCTCCGAAGGGGCGCACGGCCAGTTCGGTGACCTGCCGACGACGGCACGTATCGAGATGCTCATGCAGCAGTGGCTGCTTTCCCGGCCGGAGTTTCGCGAGTTCCTGCCGACGCGCGTCATGGTGGCTTATCCCGAGCCCTGGATGGATCGGGTGGCGGCCATGCGCAAGCTGCAGGGCTGGGGTGATACGAACATTACCCACTTCCGCGACCTGGCTGTGTTCGGCGAGCAGATCCTGCTCTCGGTGCGTTATGGCGCCTGGAGCACCGTCGACAGGTCTGATCAGGCCAAGGTGTGGGCCAACTTCTGGCGAGCGCAGGTTCAGGGCTACATCCACGCCTACGAGTCGGTCACCGGCATCGACCTGAGCGCGCCGACGCGGACGGAGCAGGACCGCAGCGTCATTACCATGCAGCCGTCTGCGTTGATCCAGCGCCGGCTGTTGGA
>JAAYYY010000409.1 GCA_012515125.1 Chloroflexota bacterium | reverse complement strand
TTCAGCTTGTTAACGCCGGCGGCGTTGTAGCGATCCAGGTCAAAGTCGGCCGGCGCCCCTTCTTCGCCCGCGCGGATCTGCCGCATCAGGCGCAGCATCCCGCCCTCGGCCCAGACGAGATGGCGCAACAGGTCCATCGCGGACCACTCTTTTTCGCCCCCGTGACCGTACACCGGATGTGTCCAGGAATCCCAGTCGAGTTCGCGCGCAACCTTGACCAGATCCGCGCGGGTCGCCGCCAGTTTCTCCATGATTGTTTTGCGTTCTCTGTACACCTGTTCCTCCTCGGCGCCTGGTTAACTGCGGAAACTGAACGTCAGGCCATCGCCGCCGCGATCGACGACCACCGTCGCATGTCCGGCCTTCTTCTGGGTCAGCAGGAAATTGGCCAGCGGCTCGCGGACGTAGCGGCCCAGAATACGGCGCAGCGGCCGGGCGCCGAACTCGGGCTGGTCGTTCTGGGTCAGCAGCCATTCGCGCGCCGCCGGAGTCACTTCCAGATGGATGCCCTGCCGCTCGGCCAGGCGGAACTCGTTCTTGAGCATCAGCTCCAGGATCTGCGCCAGCTGCTCGCGGCTGAGCTGGTGGAAGAAGATGATGTCGTCCAGCCGGTTGAGGAACTCCGGGCGGAAGAAATCGTGTACGGCCTGCATGACCAGCCCGCGCTCCTGCTCGCCGACGACGGGCGTCATCAGGTAGCGCGCGCCCAGATTGCTGGTCATGATGATCACCGTCTCGCTGAAGGTCGCCAAACGTCCCTGTCCGTCCGTCAGCCGCCCCTCGTCCAGCACCTGCAGCAGCACGTCGAAGACCCGGTCGTGGGCCTTCTCCACTTCGTCGAAGAGGATGACGGTGTACGGCCGCTCGCGCACGTAGTCGGTGAGCTGCCCGCCGCCTTCGTAGCCGACGTAGCCCGGCGGCGCGCCGATGAGCCGGTTGACGCTGCCCTCGTTCTGGTACTCGCTCATATCCAGCGTGAGCATCGCCTCTTCGCTGCCGAACATGAACTCGGCCAGCGCCTTGGCCAGCTCCGATTTGCCCACGCCGCTCGGTCCCAGGAAGAGGAAGCTGCCGATCGGCCGGCGCGGGTCGCGTAGCCCCACGCGGGCAATCTTGACCGCCCGGCTGACGGCGGCAACGGCCTCGTCCTGGCCGATTAGGCGCTGGTGAATCTGTTCCTCCATGTTAGCGTAGCGGCTCTGCTCGTCCTCGCTGAGCTTGCTTACCGGGATCTTCGTCATGGCGCTGGCTGTGTGCAGCACGTCGTCGCTGTCCAGCCGACCGTCCGCCGCTATGGCCGGGCCATCACCCGGCACCGCCTCCTGCAGCGCCAGACGCACGGCAGCCGCAGCCCGGTCGGCAAGCTGCACGGCGCCGGCCGGCAGCGCGACCTCGCGGATATATTGGCTGGCAACGGTCGCCGCCGTCTCCAGCGCCTCACGCTCCACGGCGATCTCGTACTCCTGCTCCAGCCGCTGCTTGTGATAGGCCAGCATGGCGACCGTTTCGTCCCGGGTCGCCGGGGGCACGTCCAGCCGCTGCGTCTGTTCGCGGATGATCGGCGTCTGCACCAGGCGGTCGTAATCGCCGGGCGTCGTCGTGCCCACGATGGTCTGCTCGCTGCCCAGGAGCGCCTTATGCAGCTCGCGGTTGACCTGCTCCGGGAACGGCGCGCGCAGCCGGTCGGCAAAGAAGCGCTCGATTCCGGGAACGACGAGTATCCCGCCGCTGGCCCGGCGCAACCCGGCGCGAATGGCCGCCAACGGGCGCTCCAGGAGGGCCGCTTCATTCATCGTCACCACCGAGCGGAAGCCGGACGGACCCTTGCCCTCGGCGATGAGCAGCGCCAGGCTGTAAGCCAGCGTGCGCCGGCCTGAGCCTTCGGGCCCGACGAGGATGATGTGCCGCCGCTGCGCCAGCGATAGGAGCTGGAGCAGACTGCGCAGCAGCTCTTCGCGCTGGTAGACGGCATTGGCCTCGCCGTCCCGCGCCTCCTGGACGTGGTCGTGGATCAGGGCAGTGCCCTCCTGCGCGACGTCGTCCAGCAGAGCGACAATGGCTCCCTGGGTGACGCCCAGCTTCTGCAGCACGCCAAACGTCGTCACCCGGGGATCGGCCATCGCCGCCAGCGCATGACCGCTGCCCGCTTTCAGCTCGTCGCGCGCCTGAGCAATGCTCAGCGCTTCGTCCAGAATAACCAGCATCTCCTCGGCGAGCGGAACCTCGCGTCCGAAATCGTCGGTAAAGAGAAAATTGGCGTCGCGCCCCGGAGCGTGGCGGGCCATCATCTCGACGCGCCGCTCCAGCTCGTCCAGCTTGAAGCCGCGCTGCCCGGCGAGGGTCTGCAGGATGCGCCCCGCGCCGGACTGCTTGTCTTCGAGGAACGTGCGCAGCAGGAGCTGTGGCGTCAGATAGCTGACGCCATAGCCGTCTCGCTTCTGCGCCGCGCTGGTCATCAGGCGAGCCAGCTCGGGCGTTGGGATGTTCGGATTCAGCGTGCCCATAAGGCTCCTTTTCCGGTCAGGCTCAGGTACCACCGCTATGGTACACCGCGCCCGGCCGGGGGGCTAGAAAAAAAAAGCGCCCGGCACGCGCTGTGCCGGGCGCCAAAAAGTAGCAGATGAAGCGCCGGCTAGGCCGGTTCCGCCTGCTCCTGCCCCGTAGCCTCCTTGACCAGCTCCCTCTTGAGAACCTTGCCGACGGTCGTGCGCGGCAGCTCGTCCCGGAACTCGATCAGGCGGGGGTACTTATATTTAGCCAGCCGCTCCTTGCTCCACTCGATGATCTGTTCCTCGGTAGTCGGGTCGCCGGGTTTCTTGACGATCCAGGCCTTCACCGTCTCGCCACGACGGGCGTCCGGCACGCCGGCGACGGCCACTTCGAGAACCGCCGGGTGCTCGGCCAGCACCTCTTCTACCTCGCGCGGGTAGATGTTGAAGCCACCGGCGATGATCATATCCTTCTTGCGATCTTCGATGTAGAAGTAGCCGTCCTCGTCCATCCGGGCGATGTCGCCGGTGTAGAGCCAGCCATCGCGCAGGCAGTTGGCCGTTTCCGTGGGCATCTGCCAGTAGCCGGCCATCACGCTGGGGCTGCGGATGATCAGCTCGCCG
>JAAYYY010000408.1 GCA_012515125.1 Chloroflexota bacterium | reverse complement strand
GAGCCGATCACGTCGCGGGCCAGCGCGTCGGCGGCGACGCCGCTCAGCCCCGGCCGGATGCCGTCGAGCGCGGTCATTTCGGCCCGCAGGGTGAGGTCGTAGATTTCGCGAAACTGCTGGTCGGGTTCGGCGCCCAGGTAGAAGGTGCGCGTCAGGTCGCTCTTGTAGCCGTCCACCTGCGCGCCGAGGTCTACGACGATGGCGTCGCCGGGCTGCAGGCGGCGCTCGCCGGGGTCGTGGTGGGGCAGCGCGGCGTTGGGGCCGGAAGCGACAATCACGTCGAAGGCGACGGCCTCGCCGCCATTTTCGCGTAGTGATTTCTCAACAAGCCAGGCCAGCTCAGCCTCAGTCATGCCGGGTCGGGCCAGCTCCGGCACCTGCGAGACGGCGATATCGGTGACGGCGGCGGCGCGGCGGATCGTCGCCAGCTCGTCCTCGCTCTTCACAGCCCGCCACGCTTCGACGGTCGTCTCCAGCGGCTTCCAGCTCACGTTCTCCACGGCCTGCAGGTCGGCGAAGGCCTGCACGGTGAGGTGGTTGGCCTCGACGCCGAGGCAGCGGCCCGTGGCGACGTCGCGCACCGTCTCGGTGATGACGCGCCGCTCGCCCATCTGGTGGATGGCGAACGCCGGGGCCTGGGCTGCGGCCTGCTCCCAGTAGCGGAAATCGGTCGCCAGCCAGGCAGCGTCGGGCAGGATTAGCAGCCAGCCGGCCGAGCCGGTGAAGCCGCTCAGCCAGCGACGGTTCATGGGGTTGCTGATCAGCACGCCTTCGACGCCCCATTCCTCCAGCGCGGCGCGGACGCGGGCGAGACGTTGTTCGGTGGACATAAGCGTTCTCCTCTCGGCGGTCAGGTTGATTGTCTGCCGGGTGAGTTTTAGCCGAAATGGGCGAGAAGCGCCACGCTGGATGGCAAGCTTCCAGCTCGCCATCCGCATCCGGGCCGGTAGCCGTTTGGTCCCTGGTACTATTGTTCCCTGTTACCACCTGCAGGGGAACCCTATAATAGAAATCACTGGGCTGTCGGGAGGTACACAGTTGTCCTGGTTAGAAGCCGAGGTACACATATGTCCTGGCTAGAAGCCTCGGTCCTGCTGCTCTTATATGGCACCGCGCTCGTGGCGGGGTGGGCTGCCGCGCTGGTCTGGCGGCGGCGCGCCGGGGCGTGGGCAGGGCCGGTCGTCGTGCTCCTGCTGGCGTTGATCCCCTGGTCGCTCGGGCAGGCGATGGCCCTGCAGGTGGAGACAGTAGCCGAGAAGACGTTCTGGGAGCTGGCCCAGCTACCGGGCATCGTCACCGTGCCGGTCGCCTGGTTTGTGCTCTCGCTGCAGCAGGCGGGCAAGCAGCGCTGGCTGCGGCCACGAGTCCTGCTGCTGCTCAGCCTGCCCGGCATCCTGACGATGCCCCTGGCTCTGGCCTATTCTTACACGCCGCTGGGCCGCCTGATTTATACCGACGTCACCCTCGTGCGCGCCGGGCCGTTCGAGGCGGCGGTGACAGGCTACGGACCGTGGGCCTGGCTGCACATCAGCTATAACGCGATCCTGCTCGTCGGCGGCTCGATATGGCTCTATCCGGCGCTGCGCGAGCGGGCCGCCTTCGACAGCCGCTGGGGCCGGGCCGCGGCGCTGCTCGCCCCCTGGCTGCACTGGCCCTTCTTCCTGCTGACGCGCATGGGCGCGCTGGCCCTGGACCTCACGCCGGTTGTCTTTATGATCGGCGCCGGCCTGCTCGTCCTGGTGATGCTCCGCAATCCGCTCGCCGATCTGGTGCCTGTCGCGCGGCGCAGCGTGCTCGCCCAGATGGCCGACGGCGTGCTCGTCGTGGACGTGCAGGCGCGGATCGCCTACGCCAACCCGGCCGCCGAAGCCCTCCTGCAGCGGACGTCCGGTGCGCTCCACGGGAAAACGCTGGAAGGCGCCCTGCCGGCCTGGCGCGAGGTATGGGAGCGCGCCCGGCAGGACGCGTGTCTGGAGACCGAGGTGACGGTGGAGCACCCGAGCGGGCTGCGCCATGTAGAGCTGCGCCTGTCGCCGCTAACCAACGAGTCGGGCGAGCTGTGTGGGCAACTGGTGCTCTGGCACGATATCACCGCGCGGCAGACGGCCGCCGAGCTGCTGGTCCGCCAGGCCATGTTCGAGAAGCTGCTGACTGTGGCCCGCGCCACGGCGATGGGCGTGAGTCTGGAGGAGACGCTGCAGAACGCGCTGGACGTGGCCTGCAAGGTCACCGGCGCGGAGATGGGCAGTATCTTCCTGCTGGACGACGAGCGGCGCATCACGTCGAGCATTCTGGCACGCGGGGGCGTGCCGCCTCCGGGGAACCTGGACCTGGTGATGGAACACGGGCTGGCAGGCTGGGCCGTGCGCAACCGGAGCATCGCCGTGGTGGCGGATACTGCGCAAGACGCGCGCTGGCTGGAGCTTCCCGACCAGCCCGAGGAATGCCGCTCGGTGCTTGTCGCGCCTATTACGAGCGGCGGGCGGGTGCCCGGCGTGCTCACCCTGCAGCACAGCGAGCCGGGCCACTTTGGCGAAGGGGAAGTGGAGCTGATGCAGGCCGCCACGCACCAGATGGCCCTGGCGCTGCACAACGCCCAGATCTTCGAGCGGCAGCGGACGCTGGCCCTGCAGCAGGAAACAGTCTACGACGTACTCGCCATGATCAACGAGCGGCTGGCCGAACCGGACGTGCTCGACGTGGTCGTGCAGACGATCCGCGAGCGCACCGGCTGGCCGTCGGTTGCCATCCTCATCGCCCAGGGCGGCGAGCTGGTGGTCCACGCCTCGACCGGCCTGCTGGCTTGCATGAAAGGGGCGCGCCTGCCCGATGACGCCGGCCATGCCGGGGCGGCATTCACCCGTGGCGTGACTCGCCTGGTGCGCGACGTCTACCACCAGCCGACCTATCTGCCAGTGGAGGGGCTGCGCAGCCTCGTGGCCTCGCCGCTCCGCCGCCAGGAACGGCTCGGCGTCTTCCTGGCAGGCAGCGACCGGCCCGACGCCTTCGGCGAGCAGGATCTGGGCATGGTCGAGCTGCTGGCCGAGGCGCTGGCGCTGGGCATGACCAGCACGCGCCTTTTTCGGGCCGTCAGCGACGAACAGACGCGGCTGGAGGCGCTCATCCAGGCCAGCCGCGACGGCATCGTGCTCGTGGGCCTGGACAGGCGGCTGCTGGTCATCAACCAGCGGGCGCTGGATTACGTGGGGCTGCCGGGCGCGCCGTCCGATTGGGTGAACGTGCCTCTGGAGAAGCTGCAGGAGGCGCTATTGGACCGCGAGCCGGCCCTTGCCGGCCTGCTCATCGCCGAGACGCAGCGTATCGCGAGGGGCGATCTGGACATCGGCGAAGGGACCGGCGCGGCCAACGGGCGAGACCTGCACTGGATGAACCTGCCGGTGAGCGCCGGCGATGCGGCGGTCGGCCGGCTGATCGTGCTGCAGGACATTTCCCGCGAGCGGGAGCTGCAGCGCATGCGCTCCGACGTGACGCACATGATGGTCCACGACCTGCGCAACCCGCTCAACGTCGTGGCCAGCGGGCTGGAAATGGCCCGCGCGGGCCTGCGCGACGTAGACCAGCCGAAGGTGAAGGAGATCCTGCGTATCGCCGGCCAGAGCACCGAGCGCCTGCTGGCCCTGGTAGACGACATCCTGCACATCAGCCGGCTGGAGGACGGCCGGCTGCCCCTCGATCTGCAGCTAACCAGCCTCGGCGCGCTGGTTCAGGACGCGCTGGAGGCCGAGCGACCGCTGGCCGAGGCCAAAGGGCTGGAGCTGGTGGCGCATATCCAGCCTGACCTGCCACTGGCCAAGGCCGACCCCTGGCTGCTGACGCGCGTGCTGCACAACCTGGTGGACAACGCCATCAAGTTTGCGCCTCCGGGCAGCCCCATTACGGTAACCGTATGCCGGCGGGAAGGCGCGTTCGTCGTCAGCGTGCAGGACCACGGGCCGGGCGTGGCCGCCGACATGCGCGAGCGGCTGTTCGAGAAGTTCGCCAGCAGCGACGGGCACAAGCGCGGGACAGGTCTGGGCCTGGCCTTCTGCCGGCTGGCCGTCGAAGCGCACGGCGGGCGTATTGGTGAGCGCAACGCCAACGGAGACGGGGCGATCTTTGAATTCACGCTGCCGCTGGCTGTGGAGCCTGCGCCCGTGGAGATGCGGCTGCCGGAGGTTCAGTCTGTTATCTGAATGCGGCCCTCGCCGGGGATGACTTCGCCGACGTGCCAGGCGGGGCAGCGGGCCAGGAACGGCGTCACGGCGTCGGGCGACAGGGCAACCAGGAGGCCGCCGGACGTTTCCGGCGTCCAGAGCATATCCTGCATGAGTGTGGAGACGTGTTCGGAAAAGGTCACGTAGGGGGCAAAGTAGCTGAGATTGTTGCCCATGCCGCCGGGGAAGCTTCCGGCCTCGCCATAGCGCAGCGCGCCGGGCAGCCAGGGGAGCCGCGCCAGATTGAAGCGAAAATCCACACCTTCCTGGGCCACAGCCATCTCCCGCGCGTGGCCGAGAAAGCCGAAGCCGGTGATGTCGGTCATGGCGTGCGCGCCGGCTGCCAGGGCGGCCTCCGACGCGCCACGGTTGAGCAGCTTCATGCTCGTCGTCGCCGCCGTCACATCTTCGGCGCTCGCCATCTCATTCTTCAGCGCCGTGGCGACGACGCCCGTACCCAGCGGCTTGGTCAGCAAGAGCTGGTCGCCCGGCCGGGCGCCGCCCTTCCGCCGCACCCGGTCCGGGTGGACGAGACCGGTGACGGCGAGGCCGTATTTCGGCTCGCGGTCGTCAATGCTGTGCCCGCCGGCGATGACGGCGCCCGCCTCGGCGACCTTCTCGGCGCCGCCGCGCAGCACGTCGCGCAGGATGGCGCGGTCGAGGTTGGCCGGCCAGGCGACAAGGTTGATGGCAAAGAGGACCTGCCCGCCCATAGCGTAGATGTCGGACATGGCGTTGGCAGCGGCTATCGCCCCGAAATCATAGGCGTCGTCCACGATGGGCGGGAAGAAGTCGGTGGTGCTGACGATGGCCCGGCTGTCGTCCAGCCGGTAGACAGCGGCATCGTCCGCCCGTTCGAGGCCGACGAGCAGGTCGGGGTAATCTTCAGGTGCGAACAGGTCGCGTAGCGGCTGCAACACGTGCGCCAGCTCGGCCGGGCCGAGTTTGGACGCTCAGCCCGCGCAGGAGGCGAGCGTGGTCAGCCGGATCCGTTTGCCTTCGGTCATCTTATCCTGTGAGGCCGGGCGTGGCGGCAGGCCCGCCCGGTCCATTCATCGAGTAAAGCGGAAACGTGCGTTATGACAACGGGAAGTATACAGAGCGTGAGCGGGAGGGGCAACGGCGTTGACGCGATCTACCGGGGCGCTATAATGCGGCTCATGAATCCCAGACCCTTCTCGCGCTTCGAGATGCTGGCGCAGCGGCTGGTAGAGGGAGCATTTGGCCGGCTGTTCGGCGAAGACAGCCTGGCGCGCGAAGTAGCGGCGCGGCTGGCCGATTACCTGGACGAGAGCCGGCGGGGGTCTGTCTCCCCCAACGAATACCATCTCTATTTCCACCCGGACGACTTCGAGCGGCTGCGCGACCAGAAGCTCGACCTCGAGGAGCGGCTGGCCGATTACGTGCGCCAGCTTGCCGAACAGGGCAGCATCGCCCTGAGCGGCCCGGCCCAGGTGGTGCTGGAGGCCGACGCGTCGGTGCCGGCCGGGCGCGTGCGCGTGGAGGCCCGCGAGCGGGAAGCAGAGCCGACCGTCACCGCCAATCTGCGCCAGGAGGTAGCTCGCGCCTACGAGCGGCTGCAGCTTCTGGACGCGTTTCTCATCGTCAACGGGCGGCGGCACATCTCCCTCGACCAGCCCGTGATCACGATCGGCCGGCGCATGGACAACGACGTGATCATCGACTCGCCGGTCGTCAGCCGCCAGCACGCAATCATCCGCTGGCGCTACGGGCGCTTCGTGCTCTACGACGCGGGCAGCCGGGGCGGCGTCGCGGTCAACGGCGACCCGTGTACGGAGTGCGTACTGCAGCCGGGCGACCTGATCACCCTGGCGGGGCGGGTGAACCTGATCTACGGGGATGGGCTGGACAGCCGCGAGAAGCTGCCGGCCGGCGAAGGCAGCCCGGCAGAGACGCTGACGCGCGACGACCTTAGATGAGCCTTCCTGTTCTTCTGTTCATCCTCAGATTGGTCGGGGCGGCGATCCTCCTGGCCTTTCTGGCCGTTATCGCCTGGCTGATCTACCAGGACCTGCGGCTCGTGGCGCGGGCGGCGGCGGCGCAGGAAAAGCCGCACAGCATCCTGCGGCGGCTGGACGGCGAGGCCGGCGCTGTCTTCCCGCTGGCGCCGGTGACGAGCATCGGCCGGGCGCCGGGCAACACCATCGTGCTGGAGGATGACTACGTCTCCAACGAGCACGCGCTGCTCATGCTGCGGGGCCAGCAGTGGTGGGTGGAGGACTTGAACAGCCGCAACGGCACGCTGCTCAACGGGGAGCGCCTGCACGCGCCGACAATCATCAGCGCCGGCGACGTGCTGACCATCGGCGGCAGCCAGCTAAAGCTGGAGGCGCTGCCGGTGGGCGAGGGGGGATAACGGAGCGCGGGCTTCCTGGCCCGCTCTTCTGAACTGTGATTCTCATGATGGCATGATTGCCTATGATTTCCTCGATCCCTCGCCGCGTTATCAATCATAGCAAATCATGTCAATCACATAGATCACAGTTCAGAACACCCCCATTGAACGTCCACGCTCCGGCGGTACAATCATTGCCACTGTGGACGCACAAGCAACGAAGGATACACCCCACGACGGCGGCGCGACGGCGCGGCGATTGCTGCTGGTCGGGCTGGACGGCGCGACGTTCGACGTGCTGCTGCCGCTGGCGGAGGCCGGCCGGCTGCCCGTGCTGGCGGAGCTGATGCGCGCCGGCAGCCACGCGCCGCTGGCCTCGACCATCCCGCCCATCACGCCGACCGCCTGGACAACCGTCTTCACCGGCAAGAACCCCGGCAAACACGGCATCTACGATTTCCGCGAGCTGGACCCGGCGACCTACGCCCGCCGGCCCGTGCACGTCGATCGCCATCGCCAGAAGAGCCTGTGGGACCTGCTCGGCGTGAGAGGGCGGCGCAGCATCGTGCTCGACGTGCCCTTCACCTACCCACCGCGCCCGCTGGAAGGGCTGATGCTGACCGGCTACGGCACGCCGCGCACGCCGGGAACGCGCTTCACCTATCCACACGACCTGACCGGCCTGCTGCCGCCGGAGCTGCACGACCAGATTCGCGTCGCCCTGCCGGCGCACGCCTTCGACCGCAGCCGGGCTTTCGTCGACGAGTGGCGCGCGATCATGGACGGCAGGCGACGGCTGCTGGCCCATCTGGCCCGCCACGAGCCGTGGGACTTCTTCTTCGCCGTCTTCAGCATCACCGACAACATGGCCCACGTCTTCTGGACCTTTCTGGACCCGGCCCACCCGAACTACGAGCGGGCCGAGGCGCCGGCTTTCCGCGAGGCGTTCCTCGGCGCCTACGAGCAGTGTGACGCGGCGCTGGGCGAGCTGCTGGCGGCGGCCGGGCCCGACGTAAACGTGCTGGTCATGTCCGACCACGGCTTCGGCAGCATCTACACCCGCCAGTTTCTCTTTGAGCGGCTGGCGTCGGGCGGCTTCCTGCAGTACAGCGGCGGGCAGCTCAACGTGCGCGGGCGTCTGCTGCGCCTCCTGCTGGCCGCCTACACGCGCGCGCCCTTCCTGCGCGAGATGGTCAAGGCGCTGCGGCCGGGCGGCAAGCAGCTGTTGAACGAAGGGCTGCGGCGCACGGGGCTGATGCCGGAAAACGCGGCGGTGGACACGGCACGCTCACCGCTGCTGCCTACCGACTTTGGCCTGCAGCTCTGGGTGAACAGCCGCGATCGTTTTCCGCAGGGGCCGGTCGATCCGGCGGAGAGAGCGGCGCTGCTGGACAGGGCCAGCGCCCACCTGCGGGCGGCGACGGCGCCGGACGGGCAGCCGATTGTCGCCGCGACCTACCGGGGCGCGGAGCTATACCACGGGCCGGAAGCGGCTGCCGGGCCGGACCTGATTATCGAGCTGGCGAACTTCTACCGGCCAGATGGCGGCGGCGCGCGCAACCCGCACCTGGAGGGCGGGCACACGCCGCAGGGCATCTTCATCGCCGCCGGGCCGGATATCGCGCGCGACGCCCGCCTGCCGGAGCCGGCGCTGGTGGACCTGGCGCCGACGGTGCTGCATCTGCTGGGCGAGGCGGTGCCGCCGGACATGGACGGGCGCGTGCTCGCCGGACTGGAGGCAGCGCCGCGCCCCGTCAGGCGCGGCACGGAGCCGGCCGTCCGCGACGACCAGCGCGAGACGGCCGATTTCACCCCCGCCGAGCGGGCCGAGCTGGAGGACCAGCTCCGGCAGCTTGGCTATCTCTAGCCATGGGCCTCGCCAAACGCAGCGTCACCGCCGTCGCCTGGAACATTCCGGCCAACCTGCTCACGCTGCCCATCCTGCTGGTGCGCGGCATCCTGCTATCGCGCTGGCTGCCGGTGCCGTCGTTCGGCATCTACGCCTACGCCAGCAGTATCGTCGGCCTCAGCGCGCTGCTCGCGGATTTCGGCATCGGCAGCGCGCTGCTGCACCGGGCGCCGGAAACGGAAGACGAGCAGGAGGCGGCTGCCGTACACTTCACCCTCAAGCTGCTTCTGGGCGGCGTCTGGCTGGCGCTACTCGTCGCCGGGACGCTCATCTTTGCCGAAGGCGAGCTGCGGCTGGCGCTGCTCGTGCTCGGCGGCATCACCGCCCTGGGCAACCTGACCGGCACGCCGAACATGCTGCTCGTGCGCCGGGTCGTCCATCGCCGGCTGGCCCTGCTGCACTTCTTTGAAGGGCTGCTGACGACGGTCGTCGCCCTAGTCCTGGCTTATCGGGGCGTCGAGCTGTGGGCGCTGCTGGCGGTAGACCTGACCGCCGTGCTGACGCGGCTGGCCTTCTACTACGGCTGGCGCCCGGTCTGGAGGCCGCGCCTGCGCTGGTCGCCGGGCGTGGCGCGCTATATGCTCAGCTTCGGCAGCCGCTCGATGCTGGCGAATGTGCTCGTCGGCGCCATCGACCGGGCCGATAACCTGTGGGTGGGCAGCTACCTGGGCGACGCGGCGCTGGGCATCTACTCGCGCGCCTTCACTTTCGCCGCCTACCCGCGCCGGCTGCTGGCGGCCTCGGTTGACGCCGTCGCCGGGGGCACCTTCGCCGAGTTGAAGGGGCAGCGCCGCGCCCTCTCCCGCGCTTTCGTCGGCAGCAACGCCCTGCTCATCCGCACCGGCTTTCTCATCGGCGGGCTGCTCAACCTCGTCGCGCCAGAGCTGATCCTGCTGCTGCTGACGGAGAAATGGCTGCCGATGGTCACGCCGTTCCGGCTGATGCTCGTCTTCGCCCTCATAGACCCGATCCGCAACGCCACGGCGAACCTATTCGTGGCAGTGGGCGAGCCGCAGCGCGTCGTCTGGACGCGGGCGGTGCAGCTCGCGGTGCTCGTGGGCGGCCTGTTCCTCTTCGGCTCGCTCTGGCAGATCAACGGCGCGGCGCTGGCGATTGACGTCATGTTGCTCGTGGGCACAGCGCTCTTCCTCTGGCAGGCGCGCCTCTTCGTCGATTTTTCATTCTGGCGGCTGTTTGGGCCGCCG
>JAAYYY010000407.1 GCA_012515125.1 Chloroflexota bacterium | reverse complement strand
CCTTTGACGAAGCGATAGAGTGGATCAGCGCCGGCATGGCCCCACTGGGCGACGACTACGTGAGCGTCATGCGCCGGGGTCTGGTCGAAGAGCGCTGGGTCGATAAATACCCGAACGTCGCCAAGCGCAGCGGCGCCTTCTCCTATGGCGTGCCGGGCACTAACCCGTTCATCATGATGAGCTACACGGACGACCTGTTCAGCCTGAGCACTCTGGCCCACGAGCTGGGCCATTCCATGCACTCCTATCTCTCGTGGAAGCACCAGCCATTCATCTACGGGCGCTACACCTTGTTCGTCGCCGAAGTCGCTTCCAACTTCAACCAGGCGCTGGTCCGCGCGCACATGCTGGAAAGCAAGGACGACGCCCAGTTCCAGATTGCCGTGCTGGAAGAAGCGATGTCCAACTTCCATCGCTACTTCTTCATCATGCCCACGCTGGCCCGCTTTGAGCTGGAAATCCACGAGCGGGTGGAGCGGGGCGAAGCGCTCTCCGCCGATACCCTCATCGACCTGATGGCCGATCTCTTTGCCGAGGGTTATGGCGGCGAGGTGGAAATGGACCGCGAGCGGATCGGCATCACCTGGGCGCAGTTCCCGAACCACCTCTACTCGAACTTCTACGTCTTCCAGTACACGACGGGAATTGGCGCCGCCCACGCCCTGGCGCAGCGCGTCCTGGCGGGCGGCGAAGAGGCCGTCGCCAACTACCTGTCCTTCTTGCAGGCCGGCGGCAGCCTTTACCCGCTCGATGCCCTGCGGCTTGCCGGTGTAGACATGACTTCGCCGGAGCCGGTCGAAGCGGCCTTTGCCGTCCTGGAGAGCTACGTCAGCCGGCTGGAGGAGCTGACCGGCTCCTAGCCGGCCGGATCGCGAGCTTCCATCTCGCTCCCCCGATGTGCTGGGCCATCAGACCATCGCCGCCGACGGAATCTCCGGGTGCTTGCGCACGAAGGCGATGAGGTTGTCCACGTAATCCGCGAAGGGAGGGCAGCTGATACCGCTGCCCTCCAGATCGGCCAGGGCATTCTCGCAGCTATACCGCGTCGGAAGCACAAAATACTCCACCGACTCCGGCTCGATGCCCATAAACGCCTCCAGCCCCGGCAGGTATTCCAGCGACGACTTGGCTACACTTTTCGGCAGCGGCACGCGCACGAGGCGCCGCCCGGTGGCCCGGCCAAGCAGCGCGGTCATCTCGGCCACCGTCAGCGGGTTCGGGTCGCAAAGATGGTAGACCTTGCCGGCGGAGCGTTCGAGGCCGCTGAGATAGGCGATGGCGTCGATCACGTAATCACGGGGCACCACGTTCACACGGGTCCGGTCAGGGTTCGGGACCATCGGCAGGAAAGCGATCTGTTCCGGTTGTCTGAGAATCCAGCGGATGAAGTAGTAAGGTCCATCATACTTCTGTGTCTCGCCGGTCCGGCTGTCGCCGGTGACGATGGACGGCCGGTAAATCGTCACCGGCATCCCTTCGCCTCTCGCCGTCTGCACCTCGACTTCGGCAAGGTACTTCGTCTCTTCGTACCAGTTATTGAAGCTCTGGCTGACGCTCAGATCCTCTTCGCGGAAGACGCCGGGATGGCGACCGCTGACGTAACAGGTGCTGACGTACTGAAAGCGCTGCAGCCGGGGGCAGCGGCGCGCAAAGCTGAGCACGTTGTGCGTGCCGTCCACGTTGACGCGCATAGCCAGGTCGCGCGCAACGGCCAGATCGTAGACGGCAGCCAGGTGAAAGATCTCCGTCGTCTCCTCCTGCAGGGCTGCGTACCCCTCCCCCAGGCCCAGATCGGGAACGGTGATGTCGCCGTCTACGAGGCGGATGCGGCCTGCTTCGCCCGGGCGCCCGGACAGAATGGCGCGCGCCCGCGCTTCCGCATCGGGGCGATACTTGCTCTGCACCAGACAGGTGACCGTGACGTCCGCCGGATGGCGCTGCAGCAGCCGCTCCACCAGCGCAGAACCCAGGAAACCGGGAAAGCCAGTGAGGAAGATAGTGGTCATCGTCGTGCTCGTCTCCTTGTGAGTCGTTGCTCAACCTCTATTGTACTCGATCGGCTACGTGCCTAGCACCCTGTTTGTCGATTCAGCCGGGAGCGTCCCCGGCGCCGGCCTGTGCTACAATCAGGAGTCAGGAGAGAGATAGCGATGAATGAACCAAACAACCTCCCGCGCGCTCTCGACGATGGCCTGACTCTGCGCTGGGCGACGGCAGAGGATGTCGAGGCGCTGGCCCACTTTAACGTTGCCATGCACAGCGACGACTACGAGAACGATCCCGAGATCTGGCTGGCAGACTGGACGCGCGACCTGATGAGCGGGCGCCATCCGACCACCGGCCCGGGCGACTTCACTGTCGTTACCGACGTTGCCGGCGCCATTATCAGCAGCCTCTGCCTGATCAGCCAGACCTGGCAGTATGACGGCATCCCCTTTGCCGTCGGCCGGCCGGAGCTGATCGGCACGCACCCCGATTACCGGCGCCGCGGCCTGGTCAAACGGCAAATGGAGATTACTCACAGCCTCAGCGCGGCGCGCGGCGAGCTGGTGCAGGCCATCACCGGCATTCCGTGGTACTACCGCCGCTTTGGTTACGAGCTGGCTCTCGACCGGGGAGGCCAGCGCCTCCTACCCTATGACCGGGCGCAGCGCCTGAAGCGGCCCGACCCCGATCCCTTTGAAGTGCGGCCTGCTACCGAAGCCGATCTTCCGCTATTGCAGACGCTCTATGCCATATTTACCGCGCCGTTCCTGGTCAGCCGGGTGCGCGACGCGCGGGAGCTGCACTACGAGATGTGCGTCGCCTTGGAGAGGACGGTTAACCGGCGCCAGTTCTACGTCGTGCAGCGCCGCGCGGACGGCGAACCGGCCGGCTATTTCGAGTTTTTTACCCATCCAGAAGGTTATTACCTGCGCGAAATCGCTGCCCGGCCGGGCTGCTCGCTGCGCGACGTTGCTCTGTGCGCCGCCCACTATCTCTTTCGCCAGGTAGTGGAGAAGACACCGGAGGGCAAACCCCGGCCGCAGATCATCTTCGCCCTGGGCTGCCGCCACCATCCGGCCTACGATGCCCTGCCTCGCCTGCTTCAGCCGGACCGGGCGCCCTTTGCCTGGTACGTGCGCGTGCCCGATCTGCGCGCCTTCCTGCGCCACATCGCGCCCGCGCTGGAGCGCCGCCTGGCCGGAAGCGTAATCGCCGGCTTCAGCGGCACGCTGCGGCTGAACCTCTTCACCGAACATCTGGCGCTCGTCTTTGAGCAGGGCCGCCTGAAAGAGCTCGGCAGCTTTGTGCCCGAAAGGCTGGAAGCGGGCGACGCCACCTTTCCGGATCTCACCTTCCTGCACCTTCTCTTTGGCCACCGCAGCCTGCAGGAGCTCAGGCACGCGTTCGCCGACGTCGGTGTGAGGAGCGAAGAGGCCGAGGTGCTGCTCGACGTGCTCTTTCCATCGCGTCCTTCGGCAGTCATTGGTCTGGGATAGGCTGTTATGGTTGAGAATCCGTTGGCCCCATTTCTACAGCGGCAGGGGATGCTCATCCTCGACGGTGGCCTCGCCACCCTGCTCGAAGCGCGGGGGCACGACCTGAGCGACCATCTCTGGTCGGCCCGGCTCCTGCGCGACGATCCCCAGGCCATTGTCGCCGCCCATATCGACTATCTCGAAGCAGGCGCCGACTGCATTATCAGCGCCAGCTACCAGGCGACGATTCCCGGCTTCATGCGTGCCGGGCTGTCACGGGACGAGGCAGTCGCTCTCCTGCAGCGGGCCGTCACCCTGGCGCGGGAAGCGCGCGACGCCTTCTGGCAAAAGGCCGGGCCACGCGGCGACCGGCTGCGCCCGCTCGTCGCCGCCAGCGTCGGCCCGTATGGCGCCTTCCTCGCCGACGGCTCCGAGTATACCGGCGCATACGACCTCGACGCAGACGCCCTGTTTGACTTCCATCGCGAGCGCTGGCATCTGCTGGCGGAGGCCGGCCCTGATCTCATGGCCTGCGAAACCATACCCAGCGGCGTCGAAGCGCAGGCGCTGGCCCGCCTGCTGCCGGAAACGACCTCGATGCCCGTCTGGGCCAGCTTTAGCTGCCGGGACGAGGCCCATCTCAACGACGGCACGCCGTTGGCCCAGGTCGTCGGACTGCTGGCGCCGCTGCCGCAGATCGTCGCGATTGGCGTCAACTGCACCGCGCCCCGCTTCATCCCGGCGCTGATCCGCACTGCCCGTTCTGTGACTCACAAGCCCGTGCTCGTCTATCCCAACTCCGGCGAAACCTATGACGCCATCCACCGGCGCTGGCTGGGCCAGTCCGAGCCGCAGGAGTTTGGCACGCTGAGCGAGCAGTGGCGGGCTGCCGGCGCCAGCCTGATCGGCGGCTGCTGCCGCACAGGCCCCGAACACATACAATCCATCCGCGCCCATCTGCTGGGCGCAGGAGAGGGTAAGCCAGCATGAAGATCGGAAATATCGCCGAAGCGGTCCTCTATGTGGACGATCTGCCAGAAGCGACGCGCTTCTACCAGGAGGTGCTGGGCCTGCCGTTGTCGCTCTCTTTCGAAGACGCCAGCTTCCTGCAGACGGGAGAGCGTTCCACCCTGATCCTGTTTGACCGGGCCAGGCTGAAACGCCGGCAGAGCTCCATCCCCCACCACGGCGCCGAGGGGCCGGGCCACGTGGCCTTCGCCGTGCCCCACGAGAGCCTGGCAGCGTGGCGCCGGCGGCTTGCCGAACACGGCGTCGCCGTGGAACACGAACAGAGCTGGCCCCAGGGCACGCACTCTGTCTACTTTCGCGACCCGGCGGGCAACAGCGTCGAGCTGATTGACGATAGACATTATCCGCGTGTCTGGGAGCGGATCGCCGGCTCGTCCTGACGGCTGCCGGACCGCAACGGAGTCGGGGCGGCTGACGTATAGGTTCATGAGGGCCTGTGTGCCCCTACCAGAGGGCGGAGTATAATGACATTGGGTCCGTATCCAGGGAATAGAGGAGTAAACCCATGCTAAATGAGCTGCTTACCGGTGTAGGACCAATCATCTGTGTTATCGTGCTCGTGGTCGGCGGCATCGCGGCCTCGGCCATTCGCATTGTGCAGGAATACGAGCGCGGCGTCATCTTCCGGCTGGGCCGCGTCCAGGGAGCGAAAGGGCCGGGCCTGTTCTTCATCATCCCGTGGATTGACCGCATGATCAAGGTCGATCTGCGTACGGTGACGATGGATGTGCCGTCGCAGGACGCAATCAGCGCCGACAACGTGACCGTCCGCGTGAACGCGGTGGTCTACTTCCGCGTCGTCGATCCCGTGTCTGCCGTGATCCAGGTCGAGGATTACCACCGCGCCACGTGGCAGATCGCCCAGACGACGCTGCGTAACGTCATCGGCCAGTCGCAGCTCGACCAGCTTCTCAGCGAGCGGGAAAAAGTGAACGAGCGGCTGCAGCTGATCATCGACGAAGCGACCGAGCCCTGGGGCATCAAGGTTAGCATCGTCGAGGTTAAGGACGTTGAGCTGAACGCCACGATGGTGCGCGCGATGGCCCGCCAGGCCGAAGCCGAGCGCGAGCGGCGCGCCAAGATCATCCATGCCGAGGGCGAGATGCAGGCCGCCGAGCAGCTGAGGGACGCCGCCCGGACAATGAGTTCAGAGCCCGGCGCGATGACCCTGCGCTATCTGCAGACGCTACTGGAAATTGGCGTCGAACAGAACACGACGACCATCTTCCCGATACCGGTGGAGATGTTGAGTGCTTTCCTATCAAACCAGAACGCCGGCAGGTCGGCTGAACCGGCGGAGTGACATCCGGAGTTGCGGGTGCGGCTCTTCGGGAATCGCACCCGCCACAATTGGCGCTTGAAGCACAGGTCAGCTCTTCTCCTTCTGGTAATTCTGTTCGTCGCGGCGGGCTGTAGCCTGCTGGAGCCGCCGCCCCGTCCGGTCGTGCCCACTGCCGACATCTCGGCCGTGGAGTCGGACAATGCCGTCGCTTTCAACAGCCTGCGCACCGACGCCGGGACTGCGGACGTCGCCGTGCCCGTGGTCGATCAGGCGATTGTCGGCCTGATGGAGCAGGCTTCCCGCCAGAATCTTTACGCCTACGTCCAGACGCTGCAGAACTTCGGCACGCGCCATACCCTCAGCCCGCGGGAGCAGGAGGAGGCAGGTATCGGCGCAGCGGCCCGCTGGATCTTCGAGGAGTTTGAGCGCGTGGGCGCCGGCCGGCTACAGGTCGCCTTCCACGAGTTCCCATTCGACTTTGGCGGGCGGGTCACTACCCAGCAAAACATCATTGCCCGGCTGCCCGGCGAGGGCGATCACAATGGCCTGATCGTGCTCACCGCCTACTACGACTCGCGGGGCTCCGACCCGAACGACCCGACGGCGCCCGCGCCCGGCGCCAACAACAACGCCTCCGGCGTGGCCCTCCTCCTGGAAGCAGCCCGCCTCCTGAGCGCGCGTGGCTGGCAGCAGGAGATCGTCTTCGTTGCCTTCGCCGCTGGCGGGCAGGACTTCTTCGGCAGCCGCCGTTACGTGCAGGAATCGATGCTCGACGGCGTGGTCTTCGACGCGGCGATTAACGTCGAAGCGGTTGGCGGCAGCCCGGCTGTGCCCCGTTCCATGCTCATCTTCGCCTCGCCCGACGTGCCAGGCGCCGCCCAGCTCGCCCGCTACTTCGTCCTGATTACCAACCTCTACATGTCCAACTTCCCCGTCGAGCACCGGCCGATGCTCGACCGCCAGGGGCGCAGCGGCGACCAGGCCGCCTTTGCCGCCGCCGGCGTGCCGGCGATCAAGATTACCGAATCACAGGAAGCAAGCAGCCTGCGCCATACGGCGTCCGATACGGCGGACCGTCTTGACTACGATTACCTGGTGCAGATGACCCAGCTCGTCGTCGCCGCCGTAGCCAACATGGCGGCGTCCCCGCCCGTGGCCTCGGCGCCGGCCGTCGCGGCTATGGCGGCTGAGGGGACCTACCTGCTGTCGTGGGCGCCGCACCCGCGCGCTGCCTCCTACGCCGTCGCCTTTCGCATCCAGGCCAGTGAAGAACGCGTGCTGCGCTATATCGGCGCCGCCGAGGGAGGCGAAGTCGTGCTGACCGGTCTCAACCCTGGCTACGACTACGCCATCAGCGTCGCGCCGATCGATTCGGCCGGCCATATCGGCCTCTTCTCCGAGGAGGTATTCACCGCCGGCGCAACGGAGGCTGAAGCCCAGCCATGAGAGCGATGAGGCTGCGGTACAGCGGTCCGGCCGCTACCGGGCCGCTCTCTCTGGAGGAGGTGGCCGAGCCCCAGCCAGGGCCGGGGCAGGTCCGGCTGCGTGTGCGCGTCTGCGGCGTCTGCCACACGGACCTGCATACCGTCGAGGGGGAGCTGGAGCTGCCGCGCCTGCCGCTCACGCCGGGCCATCAGGTTGTGGGCATCGTGGACGCCATCGGTCCGGGCGTCACCCGTTTCGCGCTGGGCGACCGCGCCGGCGTCGGCTGGCTCTACCGGGCCTGTGGCGCCTGCGCCGCCTGCCGCGCCGGGCAGGAGAACCTGTGCGCCAACGCCGAGTTTACGGGCCTGCACGCGGATGGCGGTTATGGTGAGATGATGGTCGTGGACGAGGCGTTCGCCTACCCGTTGCCGGCTGCTTTTGACGACGTCGCCGTTGCGCCCCTGCTCTGTGCCGGCATCATTGGCTTTCGCTCTCTGCGGCTCAGCGGCATCCAGCCGGGGCAGCGTCTCGGCCTCTACGGCTTCGGCGCCAGCGCCCATCTGGCCATTCAGGTCGCCGTCCACTGGGGCTGCGAGGTCTACGTCTTCACGCGCGCCGAGCACCACCGCGAGCTGGCCCGCGAGCTGGGGGCCGCCTGGGTCGGCGGCGCGGAGGAAGCGATTGGCGCCCCGCTGGATGCGAGCGTCATCTTTGCCCCGGCCGGCTGGATCGTGCCCCTTGCTCTGGGTCACCTGCGCCCGGGCGGGACCGTAGCGATCAACGCCATCCATATGAGCCCCATCCCGGAGATGCCGTATCCGGTACTCTACGGCGAGCGGGTGCTGCGCAGCGTGGCCAACTTCACCCGCGAGGACGCCCACGATTTCCTCCGCCTCGCCGCCGAGATTCCCGTCCGCACGGAAGTTGAGACCTTTCCGCTGGCCGAGGCGAACGACGTGCTCGCCCGCCTCAAGCACAGCCAGATACGCGGCGCGGCTGTCCTGCAGGTCAGTTGACGATTATCCAGTCCGCTGGCGCCGTCCCGCCTCCACCAATCTGCGCACAGCCCTCGCCGTGTTCTTGCTCGTCACCAGCGATTCGCCGACGAGAACGGCGTCTACACCCGCGGCGGCTACCGTAGCAATGTCCTCCGGCGTGCGAATCCCGCTCTCAGAGACAACGCGGACGCCTTCCGCTACCTGCGGGCGCAGCCGCACCGTCGTCTGCAGATCGACCACGAAGGTCTGCAGGTTGCGGTTGTTGATGCCCACGACGCCGGCAGGCATCGCCAGCGCGCGGGCCAGTTCCTCTTCGTCGTGGACCTCGACCAGGGCTTCCATCTTCAGCTCGTGAGTCAGCGCCAGCAGCTCGCGGAAGTCATGATCGCTTAGCACGGCCATGATCAGCAAAACGGCGTCGGCCCCGGCAGCCCGCGCCTCGTAAACCTGGTACGGATGGAAAATGAAATCTTTGCGTAGCACCGGCACGCGCTGTTTAGTCAGCGGCGAGCGCACCCGTTCCAGCGCCTCGCTCACGTCGCGCAGATCTTCGAGGCTGCCCTGGAAGTGGCGCGCGTCGGTAAGCACGCTGATGGCGCTGGCGCCGCTCTGCACGTAGGTGCGGGCCAGCTCGACGGCGTCATAGTGCGGGACGAGTAGCCCTTTGCTCGGCGACGCTTTTTTGCACTCGGCAATCAGCGCCACGCCCGGCCGGGACAGCGCCTCCTGCAGGCTGACGGTCGGGCCGGCCATGCGAGCCAGAGCGCGCACGTCCTCCAGCGGCACGTCGCGCATGATCTTCGGCAGCTGCTCGCGGTGGTAGCCCATGATCTCATCGAGGATTTTGCCTCGCTGCCGGGCCAGCTTGGAAACGCTCATTCTCTCTCCTGTCGTCGCATCGTTCAGTAGGGCCAACGATGTAGCGCGTTTTTTCAAATCGCGCCTGCGCGGTGGGGAGCGATTTGGAAAAATCGCTCTACAACAAGGGTGCTTCGCGGAAATGCCCCGTTATTTGTTGAATTCCAAGTAACGCGCCGTCTCTGAGGCCGCAACCCGTTGTCTTGCTCCAGCCTACACCAGATGAGCAAAGGTTGCATAAGAAAGCTCAATGGCGGCGCGCCTGTTGCGTACGCGCGATCCAGCGCTCCAGCACGTCAAGCGCCGCCCCACTATCGATGGCCTCCGCGGCGGTCGCCAGTCCGGTCTCCCAGTCGCCGCTTTCCACGCTGAACACCGCAGCGGCGTTGAGCAGAACCACGTCCCGGCGCGGGCCGCGCTCGTCGCCGCTCAGAATGGCCCGCGTAATGCGTGCATTCTCCTCCGGGCTGCCGCCGGCCAGCGCCTCTACCGGCGCCGAAGACAGCCCCAGGCCGGCCGGGTCCAGCTCCGTGCTCTGCACCCGGCCCTGCCGCAGCGTGCTCACCCGGTTCGGGCCGCTTAAAGATAGCTCGTCGAGGCCCCCGGCGCCGTGGACGACGGTGGCGGCGCGGCTCTCCAGGGCGCCGAGCACGCGGGCCAGGGTTTCCGTGAGTTCCGGGTCGTAGACGCCGAGCACCTGGTGGGTGGCGCCGGCCGGGTTGGTCAGCGGGCCGAGCAGGTTGAAGATCGTCCGCTGCCCGATCTCCCGGCGGGGTCCGATGGCGTGGCGCATCGCCGGATGGTGGTTGACGGCGTAGAGGAAGCCGATGCCCACCTCGTCGATACAGGCCGCCACCTCGTCGGCGTCGAGGTCGAGATTGGCCCCGAGGGCCATCAGCACGTCGGCCGAGCCGCTGCGGCTGCTGGCGGCGCGGTTGCCGTGCTTGGCTACGGGTATCCCGGCGCCCGCGACGACAAAGGCCGCCGTAGTGGAGATGTTGAACGTATGCTTGCCGTCGCCGCCCGTGCCACAGGTGTCCACGAGCATCGCCCCGTTATCCAGCGCGGGCCGCACGGGTACCACGTGGTTGCGCATGGAGCGGGCGCTGCCGGCGATCTCGTCCACGGTCTCCCCTTTCATGCGCAGCGCAGTCAGGTAGCTGCCGATCTGTGCCGGAGTCGCCTCGCCGCGCATGATCACGTCCATCGCCGCCTCGGCCTGCTCCATGGTCAGGTCGCGCCCGTTGATAACTTCGGCAATTGCCGCTTTCAAAGGCATCTTACACCGTCCTGCCTTCCAGAAAGTTCTGGAGAATGCGCTTACCGTGTTCGGTCAGGATACTTTCGGGGTGGAACTGCACGCCCACGACCGGGAAATCGCGGTGCCGGAGAGCCATCACCTCGCCGTCGCGGGTGAACGCCGTCACTTCCAGGCAGTCGGGCAGCGGCTCTTCGACAATGAGCGAATGGTAGCGGGTGGCCCGGAAAGGGCTGGGCACGCCGGCGAAGAGGCCGTGCCCCTGGTGGTAGACGTTGCTCGTCTTGCCGTGCATCAGCCGGGGCGCCCGCGATACCCGGCCGCCGTAGACGTGGCCGATGCACTGGTGCCCCAGGCAGACGCCGAGTACAGGTATCTTCTCGCCCAGCGCGAGGATAACCTCGTTGCTGATGCCGCCGTCGTCCGGGTCGCCGGGGCCAGGGCTGATGACGATGTGCGCCGGCTGCAGCGCCTCGATTTCTGCCAGGGTCACCGCATCGTTGCGGAATACCTGGACCTCAGCGCCCAGCTCGCCGAGGTATTGCACCAGGTTATAGGTAAACGAGTCGTAGTTGTCGATAACGACGACCATTTTCAGCCTCCGGGCAGAACCAGCCCCATCATCTCTTTCATGGCGTCCAGCTTCGGCGTCGCCACGGCGCGGGCCTGCTCGGCGCCCTTAGCCAGCAGCCGGTCAAGCTCGGCCGGATCGGCCATCAGCTCGTTGTAGCGCTCGCGAATCGGCGCGAGCATGGCCACGACCGCTTCGCCCACGCGCACCTTCAGGTCCCCGTAGCCGCGCGCATCGGCGAAATCGGCCAGCACGTCGGCCTCGCTCTTGCCGGTTACCGCTTTGTAGATAGTCAGTAGGTTATTGACGCCGGCCTTCTCCGGGTCATCGGAGAAGACGATTTCCCGGCCGGAGTCGGTGACGGCGCGCCGGAAGCTGCGCATAATTTCGTCCGGCTCATCCAGCAGGCGCACGGCGTGGCCGCGAACGTGGGCCAGGCTTTTGGACATCTTGACGTGGGGATCGTCCAGACCCATTACGCGCGCCCCCGCCTCCGGGATAACAGGTTCGGGCACGACGAAGAACTCCTCCTCGTACAGGCTGTTGTAGCGCTGGGCAATGTCGCGGGCCAGCTCGACGTGCTGCTTCTGGTCCTCGCCGACCGGCACCTCGTGCGCGTCGTAGAGCAGGATGTCCCCGGCCATCAGCACCGGGTAGTCGAGCAGGCCGGTGAGCACGCTCTCCTGTTTCGCCGCCTTGTCCTTGAACTGCGTCATACGCTGCAGCCAGCCGAGCGGCGTGATGCAGTTGAGCAGCCAGCACGCCTCGGCATGGGCGGTGACGTGGCTCTGGATGAAGATCGTGCTGCGCGCCGGGTCCAGCCCCGCAGCCATGAGGATAGCCGCCAGCGAGCGCGTCTGGAAGCGCAATTCGGCCGGGTCCTGCGGCACCGTCAGGCTATGCAGATCGACAATACAGAAGTAGTTGACCTTCTCGTCCTGCCGCGCGACCCATTGCCTCACGGCGCCGAGGTAATTGCCCAGATGAATATTCCCTGTCGGCTGAATGCCGCTGAAGACGACGCGTTTGTTGTTGCTTGTGTTCTCCATGTTTTCTTCTAGCCTTTAGCCGTAAGCCATAAGCCAATGGCTTATGGCTTACGGCTTAGAGCTTATCGCTCTCTCATAGCTCTCCTCTTTCTGCACGCTCGACGGCGACCGCCAGCGCCCGGGCTTTGTTCAGACATTCCTGGTGCTCGCGGCCCGGGTCGCTGTCGGCGACGATGCCCGCGCCGGCCTGAATATAGATCGTGTCGTCCTGCATGACCATCGTGCGGATGGCGATACAGGTGTCCATACTGCCGTCGTAGCTGATGTAGCCGATCGCCCCCGCATAGAGTCCGCGGCGCTCGCCTTCCAGCTCCTCGATGATTTCCATCGCCCGCACCTTGGGCGCGCCGCTGACGGTGCCGGCCGGGAACGTGGCCCGCAGCAGGTCGAAGGCATCCATCCCCGCCCGCAGTTGCCCTTCCACCTGGCTGACGATGTGCATCACGTGGCTGTAGCGCTCCACGGCCATCAACCGGCGCACGTTTACACTGCCGTACTCGCACACACGGCCCAGGTCGTTGCGCCCCAGGTCCACGAGCATGACGTGTTCGGCCCGCTCCTTCGGGTCGGCCAGCAGTTCTTCGGCCAGGGCGTTGTCTTCCGCTTCGTCGTCGCCCCGGCGGCGCGTGCCGGCGATGGGGCGCACGCTGGCGATGCCCGCGACCCCACCCAGGGTCGCGCCCTCCAGCCGCACGTGCATCTCCGGCGAGGCGCCGATGACCTGCAGGTCGTAACGGCCGAAGTCGAAGTAGAACATGTACGGCGACGGGTTCAGCATCCGCAGCGCCCGGTAGACGGCGAACGGGTGGGCGTCGGTGCGCCGGCTGAGCCGCTGGCTGAGCACCACCTGGAAGATGTCGCCCGCGGCGATGTGCTCGCGCGCCCGGGCCACCATCTCTTCAAAGCGCGTCTGGCTGACGTTGGAGACCAGCGGCGCCGGTTCGCTGAGCCGCCGGCCCGCCCGCCGCCGGGGCACCGCCGGCAGCGGGCGCAGCAGCCGCTCGCTGACCCGCTCGATGCGCTGGATGGCCTCGACATAGGCCGCCTCCACGTCGCCGTCCACCCGCACGTTGGCGAGGATCATCAGCCGGTGCCGCACGTGGTCGAAGACGACCAGCGTGTCGGCCAGCAGGAAAATGGCGTCGGGGATGGGTACCACCGCTTCCGCTGTCTCCGGCAGCTTCTCGAAAAAGCGCACCACGTCGTAGCCCAGGTAGCCGACCGCGCCGCCGCTGAAGCGGGGCAGGCCGGGCACGTCGGCCGGCGTGAAGCGGCCCAGCTCCGCCCTGAGCACGTCGAGGATATCCTCGCCCGGCTCCAGCTCGCGCACGGCAACCTCCCCATCGCCACGCTGCCGGTGCACTTCTCGCCCGTGCAGCGCCACCATCCCTCGCGGGGCGACGCCGACGAAGCTATAGCGCCCGACTTGCTCGCCGCCTTCCACCGATTCAAGCAGGAAGCTCGGGCCGAAGCTGTCCATCAGCTTGAGGTAGACGCTGACCGGCGTCTCCAGATCGGCGGCGAACTCGCGATAGACCGGGATGAGATTCGCCGGCCCACTCGCCAGATCGCGGAATGTTGCCAGGTCGGGCCTGTAGAGACCGTCGCCGGTGGCGGCGCTGCTGCTCGCCCTGCTTTCGGTTGCGATGGTCATCGTTCCTCTCAGTCCGCCGCCATCGCAACCTGCGGCAGGTCGCGCATCGCGGCTTCGATTTCTTCCTGCGGATAAGCGTAATCCTGCAGCCGTCCCTTCAGGTAGGCGTCATACGCGGTCATGTCGAAATGGCCGTGGCCCGACAGATTAAAGACGATTACTTTTTTCTCGCCGCTTTCCCGGCAGACTCGCGCCTCGTCCATCGCCACGGCGATGGCATGGGTCGATTCCGGCGCGGGGATGATGCCCTCGCTGCGTAGGAAGGTCAGCCCGTCGCGGAAGGTCTGTAGCTGCCTGACGGCCCGCGCCTCGATATAGCCCGCGTCCACGAGCGCGCTGATCTGCGGCGACATGCCGTGGTAGCGCAAGCCTCCGGCGTGGATGCCCGGCGGCACGAATGTGTGGCCAAGCGTGTGCATCTTGACGACGGGCGCCATGCGCGCCGTGTCGCCATAGTCGAAGGTATAGCGCCCGCGCGTCAGGCTGGGCGAGGCAGCCGGCTCGGCGGCGATCAGGCGCGTCTGCTTCCCGTTCAGCAGATTTTCGCGCAGGAAGGAGAAGGCAATGCCGCCGAAGTTGGAACCGCCGCCCGTACAGCCGACGACGATGTCGGGATATTCGCCCGCCATCTCCAGCTGCAGCAGCGTCTCTTCGCCGATGACGGTCTGGTGCAGCAGCACGTGGTTGAGCACCGAGCCGAGGCTGTACTTCTTGCGCCCGCCGCTGGTCGCCGCCGCTTCGACCGCCTCGCTGATGGCGATGCCCAGCGAGCCGGGGCTGTCAGGATGCTCGGCCCGCAGCGCGCGCCCATACTCGGTGCGCTCCGTCGGGCTGGCGAAAACCTCTGCGCCGAAGCTTTCCATCATGATGCGCCGGTAAGGCTTCTGCTCGTAGCTGACCTTCACCATGTAAACCTCGAGGGCCATGTCGAAGAAGCTGCAGGCCATCGCCAGCGCCGAGCCCCACTGGCCCGCGCCGGTTTCCGTCGTCAGCGCCTCCGTGCCGGAGATCTTGTTGTAGTAGGCCTGAGCGACGGCGGTGTTCGGCTTGTGCGAGCCGACCGGGCTGACGCCTTCATACTTGTAGTAGATGTGAGCCGGCGTATCCAGGGCCTTTTCCAGCCCGCGGGCGCGGTAAAACGGTGTGGGCCGCCACAGCCGGTAGATGTCGCGCACCGGCTCCGGGATTTCGATGTAGCGCTCGGCGCTCACTTCCTGGGCAATCAGCGCCATCGGAAAGAGCACGCTCAGGAAATCGGGCGTGACCGGCTCCATCGTGCCCGGATGGAGCACGGGGGCCGGCGGCACGGGCATGTCGGCGTTGACGTTGTACCACGCGCGCGGCAGCTTGCTCTCGTCCAGTAGATATTTCACCTGCTCACTCATCTCAAACCTCCTTCGGCAATCCATTACCAACAAAAAACGCCCTCATCCCTGCTGGGACGAGAGCGTTCCTTCTCGTGGTGCCACCCGGCTTAGGCTGCTTCGCCAACCAAAAACGCGCCGTGAAAAGCGCGTTTCCATGTCGTCAAAGCCAGCCTCACTCTTTCGGTCCAGCCCATCTGCGGCGAGACCTATGCCCGGTAACGGTGGCATTTCCGGCCGGAGCTAATAGAGTGACCGTTCGCCCCGGCAACTCCTCGGTCCATTCCCCTGCGGCGCTGTCGCCGGTGTTCCAGCCTCAGCACCAGCTCTCTGGGACCCGCTACGCAGGCTACTCTTCCGATTCATCGTCGTTCTTTATGCGGTTATGGGCCACATACTAGCATGGGGCCGGGGGCGTGTCAAGATCGGCCGCGGCTGCTAAGCCAGCGGAAACACCCCCGGCGCCTCATCTTGACGGGGCAGCGAGCGCAGCTTGTCGGGGTTGCGCAGCGCGTAGAACGTGGTGATCCGGCCGTCCTCGATCACTGGCACGTAGACCGTCGTGACCTCGCCGTCCTCGTAGGTGACGAGGGCGACCTGCCCGTTGACCCAGGCAAACGACCCCGCGCTGCCGGGCGGCGCGATTCTCGCCAGCCGCAAGAAGAAATTCGCCACCGCCTCGGCCCCCTCGATGGGACGCAGCGCCGCCGCGGCTTTGCCGCCGCCATCGGAGACCAGACGGATGTCGGGCGCCAGCAGTCGCAGCACGCGATCCATGTCGCCGCTCACCACCGCCTGCGCGAATTGCCCGGCCAGCGCCATCTGCTGTTCGGGCGCGGCGGTGAAGCGCGCCTTATCCGGCCGGAGGCCCCCCAGCTTGCGCCGCGCCCGGCTGACGAGCTGCCGGGCGTTCGCCGGGCTGGTCTCCAGAATGTCGGCCAGCTCGCCATAGTCGTGGTTGAACACCTCGCGCAGAAGGAAGGCGGCGCGCTCGACCGGCGAGAGCCGTTCCAGCATGACCAGAAAAGCCATCGACAGCGATTCCCGCTCCGCAACCTTCTCGGCCGGGCCGCCTCCCGGCGCCGTCAGCAGTGGCTCGGGCAGCCAGGGGCCAATGTAGCTCTCGTGCTGGACGCGGGCCGAGCGCAGGTGGTCAATGCACAGGCGCGTGATAGCGGTCGTCAGGAAAGCCTTTGGCTCCTGCACAGGGTCGGGCCCGGCCCGCTGCCAGCGCAGATAGGTGTCCTGTACCATGTCTTCAGCATCCATGGCGCTGCCCAGCATACGGTAGGCGATGCTGAAGAGCAGGGGGCGAAAGGTGGTAAACGCTTCGTCGCGCTGAGTGTCAGGCATGAACCGGAGTCAGTTTCTCCTGTCGTACGCTTTGCTGCTGGATAAGGCGCGCGGCCTGCCGGCCACTGGCAAAACTGCCGTCGGCCAGCCAGCCCTCGTCGCCGACCCAGTCGCCGGCCAGGTATATCCGGTCGCTGCCCGGCAGGCGGACATCGGGCCGCGACCGCAGGCCACCATCAGCCGGCAGCCAGTATACCACCGTCTGCTCTCGCAGGAAACGGCGGGTGACCTGCTCCTGACGCCAGCCGGGCTGCACGCGGTCCAGCAACGCAAGCAGCTCCTCTTCAGTCTCGTCGCCCGCGATCTCGCCTGGCTGCAGGTAGCGAGCCGTGTGGATCAGCGCGGCCCCGTCTGGCGCCAGCCGGCCGAACTCTGAGTGGACCGACAGGTAGAGCGGCCGGTCAACGCCAAAGACGACGGCGCGGTCCGGCCGGGGCAGGCGGCGCAGCGCCAGGTCAAGCGTGGCTACGCGGACCGGCACGGCGCTCGCAGCAGCCGCACCCAGGTAGGCGTTGTCGGGCAGAAGGCGCGCGGCATCCTGGGGGGCAACCGCCAGCACGACGGCGGCGGCGCTCAACTGCTCTCCGTCCGCCAGGTGCAGAACCATGCCCTCTGCTTCTTCGTGGATGCGCTCCACGCGGACGCCGCTTTCGACGCGCCCGCCCCCTGCTTCCACCAGGCGCCGCAGCCCATCCACGACTGTCTGCCAGCCGCCGTCCAGGTAGAGCACGTTTTCATCCAGAATGAGCTGGATCTGCCGCAGCGCGACCGAGGCGCTCAGCCTGTCCAGAGCGGCTGTGTAGCTGCCGACGCGCAGGAGGGTGAGCAGAGCGTCTCGCAGAACCGGCGAGGAACTCTGCTGTTCGACCCACGCCCGGGTAGACATTTGAGCGACGGCCTCGGCGTCCAGACCGGGGAGCTGCATCATCAGCCGGCCGAAAGCCATCTTTTCAGAGAACGTCAGCAGCCGGGTCTTCAGCAGCGTGCGCATATCGCCGGGCATCGCGTAGAGCCAGCCGTCCTGCTCAAGATGGATGCGCGCCGGCGGCGGCGTGCCGCCCCGAAAGGCGATGCCCAGCTCCTGCAATACCTGCGTCCCTGCCCCGCCGGCATAGAGCGCGTGCGGCCCCTGATTAAAGAAATAGCCGTAGCGCTCGCGAGTGCCGGCGCGACCACCGGGACGCCGCCCTTTCTCCAGCACAGTGACCTGCCGGCCGGCCCGCGCGAGATACGCGGCGGCGCTCAGCCCGGCCAGGCCTCCGCCGACGACGATAACGTCGTGTTGTTCGTGATTTCCGTTCAACATCGTATCATCTCCTTGTGTCGAGGATTGCCCTCGTCTCTACCCCTTAAGACGAGATCGCCGGCCGTTTTGTGACAAATTGATTGACCGCCTCCCGCGTCCCTGCTAAGCTGACCATAGCCAGTAACGCCTGTCCGGCCCGCGGAAGGCCGGTCAGAACCACAGACAGCCCACGGAGGTAACCCCGGTGAAAATCGGCATCATTGGTACGGGCAATGTGGGAGCGACCGCCGCCTACGCCCTGCTCATGCAGGGTATCGGGCGCGAGATTGTCCTTGTTGACCTTGACAAAAAGCGCGCGGCGGCCGAGGCGGCCGATCTGAGTCACGCTGTGCCCTTCGCCCACGCCCTCAAAGTCCGCTCCGGCGACTATGGGGAGCTGGCTGGCAGCCGCATCGTCATCATCACGGCGGGTGTCGCCCAGCGGCCCGGCGAAACCCGCCTGCAGCTTCTGGAGCGTAACGCGGCGATCATGAAGGATGTCGTCTGCAACATCCTCACCTACGCCCCCCAGGCGATCCTGCTCGTCACCAGCAACCCTGTGGACATCATGACCCACCTTGCCGCCCGTTATGCGCGTGAATGCGGCGTCGAGTCCCACCACGTCCTGGGGTCGGGCACGACGCTGGACACGGCCCGCTTCCGCGCGCTGCTCTCCGCGCACGTCGGCGTCGATTCCAACCACATCCACGGCTACGTCGTCGGCGAGCACGGCGATTCCGAAGTGCTCACCTGGTCGCTGGTCAACGTCGGCAACCTGCCGCTGGCGACCTTCTGCGGGCTACACGGCGTCCCCCTGACAGCCGGGATAAAGGATGACATCGAGCACCAGGTCCGTGATGCCGCTTATGCGATTATCGAAGGCAAAGGAGCGACCTACTATGGGATCGGCGCGGCGCTGGCCCGCATCGTGCACGTCATCCTGCGCGACCAGCGGGCGATCCTGACCGTCTGCACGCCGATGGAGACCGTGGCGGGCGTGGAGGACGTCACCATCAGCCTGCCGCAGCTTGTCGGCGGGGACGGCGTGCTGGCGACCTTCCACCTGCCCCTCGACGACGCGGAATCGGCGGCGCTCCAGCGCAGCGCTCGCGTCATCCGTGATGCTATCGATAGCCTGGATGCCGCCTGACCGTAGAAGAGAAATTGGCCCGGCAGTCTCTATCTCTAGCTTAAGGAGGAACGATGGACGAACATGTCTACAAGATCATCAGGTTGACCGGCTCTTCCGCCGAGAGTATGGACGCCGCGATCCGCAACGCCGTCAGGCGGGCCAGCCAGACCCTGCGCAATCTGCGCTGGTTCAGGGTCGTTGAGACGCGCGGCTATATTGAGGACGGCGAGGTCGCCTACTTCCAGGTGACTGTCGAGATTGGCTTCACCCTCGACGACGAAGACGACGACTGACGGCAAACGGCTGGCGGCCAACAGCTAACGGCTATCAGCTTCATCCTCCAGAGCCAGAACCTTATCGAGACGGCGCTGAAAACGCCCCTCGGCGATGAACTGCGCGCCGATAAAGCCCTGCACCAGCTTTTCGGCCAGCGCGTCGCCGACGATCAGGCCCCCCAGGCAGAGCACGTTCATGTCGTCGTGTTCTACACCCTGGGTAGCCGAGTAGATGTCGTGGCAGAGACAGGCGCGCACGCCGTCGATCTTGTTGGCGGCAATACAGGCGCCTACGCCGCTGCCGCAGACGAGGATGCCGCGCTCCCCTTCGCCGGCGACGACCGCCCGCCCCACCGCCGCGGCAAAATCGGGGTAATCGTCGTCGCGATTATATTCATACGCGCCGACGTCAACGATCTCGTGTCCCGCCGCCTGCAGCTGCTTCCGCAGCTTCTCCTTCAGGGCAAATCCGGCGTGGTCCGCGCCGATGACAAGTCGCATCGTCTCCTCCTTGCTGGTTTCGTCCAGGCACACATTATAAGGCGCTCCGGTGGGCGGGCAATTGTCGCCTTATGGCCACTATGTTAGAATGTTCGCAGACGCCAGCTCCCCCTGCCTGGAAGGTGCCCGTCGATGAAACGCAGTGTCACCGCCACCCTCTCTCTGACCGAGATCTTCGACAATCTGAGCAGCGCCCAGCTGGAGTTGATCGCCGCCCTCTGCGAGCCAATGGTTCTGCGGCGGGGACAGGTGCTCTTCCGCGAAAACGAGGGCAGCGACGACCTCTACGTCATCGTCCGTGGAGCCATCGAGGTGCTGATGAACCCCGGCGTCATCACGTCCCAGCCGGAGCAGGAGCCTGTAGCCCTGACTGGCCTGCGCCCCGGGCAGGTCTTTGGCGAGATTGCCCTCGTCGATCAGGGCGTGCGCTCGGCGACCATCCGGGCGAGCGAGGACAATACCGAGCTGCTGCGCATCCCGCGCGACCGGCTGATGCGTCTCTGCGACACCTACCCGGAGCTTGGCTACAAGATCATGCGCAACCTCGCCGCCGACCTCGCCCTGAAAATCCGCAACACCGGCCTGACGATCCGCCAGTACCAGCTCCTGCTTTCGGGCCAGCAGAAGCCGCCGGCGCGCTAGAGGAGAGCCGCCCATCCCGCCATGAAAATCGGCATGGTTACAGCCTGTTACAAGCCGGTGATCAACGGGGTCACCCGGATGGTCGCGCTGTACAAAGAGGTGCTGGAGGAGCTGGGCCACGAGGTCACCGTCTTCACCCTGGGCGAGCCGGACCCCGCCGGCGAAGATACAAACGTCGTGCGCTCGCCGGCCATTCCCCTGGGCAAGACTGGCTACTACGCCACCTTTGGCTATAACCGGGAGGCGCGCGAGCGGCTCCGCGAGATGGACATCATCCACTGCCACCACCTGCTGATGAGCGTGGAGATGGCCCATCGCTACGGCCAGTGTCCGATTGTCTACACCAACCATACCCGCTACGACCTCTACACCGGGGCCTACATTCCGCTGCCCCAGCCGGCAGCCGACGCGATCATGCGCCAGATCTGGCCGGAGTTCACCGATTATTGTGACGTGATCATCACTCCATCGGCCAGCGTGCGCGACGTCATGCGCGACTTTGGCGTGCGCCGGCCCATCCGGGTCATCCCCAACGGCATCGCGCTGGAACCTTTCTGGCATCCACCTGCGCCGCGCTCGCGCGCCTCTCTCGGCATCCCCGCAGAGGCAATCGTGGCCGTTTACGCCGGCCGGCTGGCAACGGAGAAGAGCGTCGCCCGGCTGCTGGAGCAGTTCGCCCTGGCCCGCGAGGTCGAGCCGGCCCTGCATCTTCTGCTGATCGGCCACGGTCCCGCCGAGGCAGATCTCCGCCAGCAGGCGGCACAGCTCGGGGTCGAGGACGCCGTACATTTCGCGGGCAGCGTCCCCTATGAGGAGGTAGGCAACTATCTGGCGGCGACCGACTTCTTCGTCACTGCCTCCGTCAGCGAGGTCCATCCCCTGACCGTCATCGAGGCCATGGCTGCCGGCCTGCCTGTGGCGGCAGTCTCCTCGCCCGGCATCGTCGATACCGTGGAGCATGGGAGGACGGGCTTCCTCAGCAGCAGCCCGGCCGGCCTGGATGCGGCGATGATCGCCCTCGCCGCCAATGCTTCACGCCGCAAGGAGATGGGCTGCACCGCCCGTAACGCCAGCAGCCGGTACGACATCAGAAAGACGGTGGCCGAGACAGTGGAGCTATACGAGGAATTGCGCCGGACTCGCCCCGATCTAGCTCGCGAGCGGGAACACGGACGCTGGGCATCCGGCGCGGCGTCTCCACTCGTCGAGCAGCTGGCCCGCCTCCTCAGGCCGCCGGAGCGGTCCGATGGCGGGTAAGGATCGTCGCCGGCGGTTGGGCGACTGGGGGGAGCGCGTCGCGGCGTTGCACCTGGAAGGCCAGGGCTACACGATCGTCGATCGCAACTGGCGCTGCCGGCAGGGGGAGCTGGATCTGGTGGCCCGCTCCGGCGACCTCTGGCTCTTCGTGGAGGTACGCACCCGGCGCGGGCGGGCGATGGGCACGCCAGAGGAAAGCCTGAAGCGCGGCAAAGCCGAGCAGGTTCTGCTGATGGCCCAGCATTACCTCTACGAACACGGGCTGGAAGACGTGGAGTGGCGGGCTGACCTGATCGCCGTCGAGCTGGACGAGAACGGCGCGCTTCTGCGCGTCGAACAGATCGAGAATATCGCCCCGCCGTGGTAGAAGCGACGGCGCGCCTGCCCCTGCTCGTCATCGTCGGTCCCACCGCCGTGGGCAAGACGGCCCTCTCTCTGGCCCTGGCCCGGCGCTTCGACGGCGAGGTTATCTCCGCCGATTCCCGGCTCTTCTACCGGGGAATGGACATCGGCACGGCCAAGCCCACCGCTGCCGAGCGCGACGACGTTCCACACCATCTGATTGACATCCGCACGCCCGCCGAGACGGTCAGCCTTGGCGAATACCAGGAGATGGCCCACGCGGCTATTGCCGCCGTCCACCGGCGCGGGCGCCTGCCCATCCTCGCCGGCGGCACCGGGCAATACGTCAGCGCCGTGATCGAAGGCTGGGGCATCCCGCGCGTGCCGCCCCAGCCTCGCCTCCGGGCCGCACTGGAACGGCTGGGCGCGGGCGAGCTGAACCGCTGGCTGCAGGCGCTGGACCCCGCCGCAGCGGCGAAGATCCACCCCCACAACCTGCGCCGGGTGATCCGCGCGCTGGAAGTGACGCTGGCTGCCGGCCGGCCGATCAGCGAGCTGCAGCGCCGCCGCCCGCCGGCTTACGATCTTCTCATCATCGGCCTGGATGCCGGGCGCGACACGCTCTACGAGCGCATTGACCGGCGTGTGGACGAGATGCTGGCCCAGGGCCTTCTGGACGAAGTGCGGAAACTGCGCGGCGCCGGCTATAGCTGGCGCCTGCCGGCGATGAGCGCGCTTGGTTACCGGCAGCTCGGCGCTTATTTGCGCGGCGAGCTAAGCCTGGAGGAAGCAGTCGAACGGATCAAGTATGAGACGCACCGCTTTGTCCGCCAGCAGTACACCTGGTTCCGGCGCGACGACCCGCGCATCCACTGGTTCGATATCGGCGAGGCAGGCTATGAAGAACGCGCCGCCGCCCTCGTCGCCGCATGGTTAGGAGCCGGGCCCGGCGACGGCTAGCTGTTCGACGACGCTGCCCGGCCCGGCAAATATCGCGCCGCCCGCCCGCACCGTCTCGCGGATCAGCCTGAACATATTCTCCTTGTCGGCGTTGACCCGGGCCACAAACGCCAGCGGCGCGCTCGTCTCCGGATCGTGTTTCGCGCTCCAGTTGGCCATCTCCAACAGGATCGGGATCAGGTCCAGCCCCTTTTCCGTCAGTGAGTAGATCTCTTTGCGCCGGTCGCTCTCGTCGGGCGCCTTGACCAGGATGCTCTCCTGCTCCAGGCGGGCGAGCCGGCTGGCGAGGATATTTGAGGCAATCCCTTCGCTCGAGCTGGCGAACTCGCCAAAAGTGTGCTTTCCAAAGAAGACGATGTCACGGATAATCAGGAAGGACCACGAATCGCCGAACGCCTCGACGAAAAAGTTGATCGGGCACGTGGACCGTCTTCGTCGTTGTCTCATGACCTGTATTCTGCTCCACAATAAACGCCACGAAAATTAGAACATTTGTACTTGACATGGCGCTCTTTAGCCTTTATACTGCTTTTACTTGCAAAACGCAAGTAATGTGTGAAGGAGAAGAGTTATGCAGAGAGTATTCTCTCAAGATGGAACGCAAATCGCCTACGACGTTGCCGGCGACGGGCCCGCGCTCATTCTCGTGGGCGGCGCCCTGAGCTTTCGCGGTTTCGAGGGCGCCAGGGAGATGCTGGCGCTGCTGGCGCCGCGCTTCACAGTTATCAACTTCGACCGCCGCGGCCGGGGCGACAGCGGCGATACCCTGCCCTATGCCGTCGAGCGCGAGGTAGAAGATATCGAAGCGTTGATCGACGCCGCCGGAGGCACGGCCTACCTCTATGGCACGTCGTCCGGCGCGGTGCTGGCCCT
>JAAYYY010000406.1 GCA_012515125.1 Chloroflexota bacterium | reverse complement strand
TGTCAGGCTCGCGGGTAACCTCGTAGCCGCCGACCCAGGCCTGCCCGCTCGTCGGCTGCAGCAGCGTCGTCAGGATACGCATCGTCGTCGTCTTGCCCGCACCGTTCGGTCCGATGAAGCCGACAACGGCGCCTTCCTCCACCTGCAGGTTCAGATGGTCCAGCGCCAGCAGGTTGCCGTATCGTTTGGTCAGATCCTGGATCTCGATAATACTGCTCATAAGGCGATTACTTCGTTCCGGCTATCGGACATCTCACCTTCCATGACGCTCGCCGCTCACTCCAGGTTCCCGCGCAGGGAGGGATAGACGGCGCGGATATTGACGTCGCTGCCATCGTTTTGCAGCCGCAGCCGCACGGCATTGCCCGGTCCCAGATAGGGCGCAAAGTCGCCGACATTCATCGTGCCCCAGACGGCATCGGGGACGGCGAACCAGGACTCGCTCTCCCAGTTCCACAGGGCTACCGCCGGCGGCGCCTGGCTTGTGGTCGAGCCCTCGGCCTGCAGGACAAGCGCCAGCTCCGTGACCTCCATCTCCCGGAAAAGGGGCCAGGGCTCATACTCAAACTCGACCCAGCCAAAGGACATATAGAAGCTGGTGATGCCGGGAACATAAGGCCCGTTCTGGTCCACGATCTCCCAGTTCATCATCTCCAGCGGCACTTCCACCCCGGCGCCACTGGCGGCGAAGCTGGTCACCGGGATCTCCAGAATGTGAAAAGCCGTGCCCAGCTCCTCGGAAACTGGCCGGCCAAGCCCGACGTCCAGGTAGGGCGTCTCGGTCCAGCCGACGAGAAAGAGCGCCGCCTGGCTGGCAAGTACCCGGCCGGAGCCATCGTAACTATTCAGCGACTCCAGTAGCTGGAAGCGGGGGAATACGTCGGGATCGTCGTAGAAGGTGGTGGTACCGAGAAGGTCAGCATAGAAAGCATTCAACGGCGCGGCGCCAACAAAGGTCGGCGCAGCGCCAGTGCTGCTCAAACCGGCCACTGCAGCCGCCTGGCGCGTGGTCAGCGTCTGCGTCACCGTGCGGCTCTCGCCCGGCGCGAGGTCGCCAACCTTCGCAAAGACCGAGCCAAAGAGCAGGCCGGCGTTCTCCAGCGTCATGGTGTCGTTATTCTGCAGCCGGACCTCCAGCCGGCCGCCGCTGCTTTCCAGCTCCAGCGCAGCCTCTCCGGTGAACGCCGGCAGCGGGGCGTAACTTTCGGCGACGAAGGTCTCGACACCGCTGACGTCCACGCGCACGCGCCGCAGGGTCGTGTCGCCGCCGCGCTCGACCGCCTGCAGGTTGCCCGCTCCGGACATTGTCCCCCCGTCACGATTGAAGGGGCGCACGAGAACGTCGGACGGCAGGCGGACGTCATAAGTAGAGCGTGACGGCGAATAGAGCCCGAGCAGCGAGCTGACGTGCATCTGCTCGCCGTCCACACGGCCGAAGGTAACGGCCATCTGGTTGACGATGACGTCGTTGCCGCGCAGCCGGAAGCCGGTGACGTAAGCCAGAACAGAGAAGAAGATGACCAGGGCAGGAATGGACAGCCAGGCCAGCTCGCGCCGGCCCAGTCGGCGCAGCACGAGATAGTTCACCGGGCCGATGACGATGACGTAGAAGAAGATGAAGAGAGAGAGCCAGAGCGTCGAGGGCAGGATCAGCGACGCGAGGC
>JAAYYY010000405.1 GCA_012515125.1 Chloroflexota bacterium | reverse complement strand
TCGCCGATGAGGAAGCGCGCCGTGAGCACGTCGCCCGGAATCTTGTAGAAACCCTGGATCTGCCCGGCGTGCAGGTCGAGCGTCATCCAGCGGTCGGTGCCCGCAACCTCGATCATGTCCGCCAGCAAACGGGCCGTGATCGGCGTGCGTGGCTGCGTCTTCTGGTCGCTCTGGGAGTAAGCCAGGTAGGGGATGACCAGGGTGATGCGCCCGGCAGAGTCCCGCTTGAGCATGTCGATGGCGATGAGCGTCTCCATGATGTTGCGGTGTACCGGCCGGGAATGGCTCTGGATCAGAAAGACGTCCTGCCCGCGCACGCTGCCACGGAGCTTGGTCCAGATGTTTTCGTTTGGGAAGTCGATGATTTCCCAGTCGCTGAGGGGGACGTTGATGTAGTCGGCGATGCGCTGCGCCAGGTCTGGGCAGCCAGAACCGGCGTAGAGCTTGATCTTGCCGAAGCCAGGCTCGGCCATTTCGTTTGGTCTCCTCCTTGCCACGATGATTTGCCTCTATGTTTAACTCTGGTGCGGTGCGGCGAGGGTTACGCGGCGGAAAAGCAGATCGACCGCCGCGTACGGATCGATCTCGCGGCTGGCAACGGCGGCGATCAGCCGCTCGCGTTCCTCGGCCGGCACCTCGTCCTCCAATTGCGCCATCAGGCGCGCCTGCAATAGCTGCGCGATTTCATGGCGGCTGCGGTCCCGCTCTCGTTCAGCCCACTTGCCGGTGGTCTGCAGGTGCTCGCGGTGCCGCTCAATCGCCTCGACCACCGCCTCAACTCCTTCGCCGCTGGTAGCCACCGTTTCGTAGACGCGCACCGTCCACGCATCCGCGCCGTCGGTAGCAGCCGCCGGAGCGCCACCGGCCGGCGCCTCCAGCATCTGCCCGTGATGGCGTACGGTGCTGCCCTGGCCCATGTGCAGCATCATTCGCAACACCTTGACGGTATTACCGGCGCCGGGGCGGTCGGCCTTGTTGACGACCAGCACGTCGGCTATCTCCAGGATGCCGGCCTTAATCGACTGGATATCGTCGCCCATGCCGGGCGCCTCGACTACCAGCGTGGTGTGGGCCATGTTGGCGATGTCCACCTCTGCCTGTCCGGCGCCAACCGTCTCCACGAGGATGACGTCGAAACCGGCGGCGTCGAGCAGCTTGACGACTGCCGCCGTGGCCCGCGCCAGGCCGCCAAGGCTGCCGCGCGAGGCCATGCTGCGGATAAAAATGCCTGTATCGCCGCTAAGGTCGCGCATACGGATGCGATCGCCCAGCAGAGCGCCGCCGCTGAACGGGCTGCTGGGATCGACGGCGACAATAGCCACCAGCCGGTCCTGCTGCCGGAATGCCTTTGCCAGCTCGTTGACCAGCGTGCTTTTCCCCGAGCCCGGCGAGCCGGTAACCCCGACGACGTGGGCGTTGCCTGTATGGGCATAGAGCGCGGCAACCAGCTCCTGGGCCGCGGCGTCGCTGCGTTCCACGCGCGTAATAGCGCGGGCCAGCGCGCGACGGTTCCCCCCGCGGACCTGGCCGACCAGTTCATCCACCGGCAGCCTTCCCCCTCGCGGCAACCGCCTGCCGGATGGCGTTGACGATTGTGTCCATGCCGGTCCCTGGCCCAAATACCTCGACGACACCCTCGGCCTTCATCCGCGGCGCGTCTTCATTGGGCACGATGCCCCCGAGAAAGACAGGCACGTCGCCCATCTCGTTCTCCCGCAGGATGCTCATGATCCGGGGGACCAGGGCGGCGTGTGCGCCGGAGAGGATACTGAGGCCAATAACATCCACGTCCTCCTGCAAAGCGGCCTCCACGACCATCTCCGGCGTCTGGCGGAGGCCGGTGTAGATCACCTCCATACCTGCGTCGCGCAGACCTCGGGCGATGACTTTCGCGCCGCGGTCGTGCCCGTCGAGGCCAGGCTTAGCAATGAGTACCCGGATTTTTTGTTCTTCCATACACCTTCCTTTATCGATGGCAGCTGCGGCAGGTTCGTCACGTGCGGCTCGATTATACCTGCATCGGGGTCCAATAAAAAACGGCGGCATGTCGCGGTGCGGGTGCAGAGTCTGGCGGGGTGGCGAACGCGTAGCCGCGCTTTCCCAAACGCGCCGGTGGCGGAAGAGCGCGGATGGAATCCGCGGCTACGGGGGGGTAGAAGACGAATCTCATCCGCGCGGTGCGGGTTGACGCCCATAGCCCGTTCGTTCTACAATCTGCCTAACCACGTCCCACAGCGGACCAACCGAAACCGTGGAAGAAGTTCCGGTCGAACCATGGCTTTAACCGAATGGCGGCAACGCCAATTTCAACTTGCGAGCGGGCGTCTGCCGCGTATGGAAGCCAATGGGCCGGCTGGTCGCCGCCGCATCCCCCGTGCCTACCGGAGCGGCCTGCTGATCATCGCCGTCCTGACGCTCGGGCTGCTCGGCTGGCTCGCCTATCGCCTCGTCTGGCAGCCGGCCTGGCTGCAGGCGCTTCCCTCGTTGCTGGAGGAGCTGATGGTCCTGTTGGAAGCTGCCAGTGCCTTTACCATCTCCTTTCTCTGGGCTGGTCTTGCGCTGCGCCACTGGCGGGCCGGCGGGCGACCTGCTCCGGCAGGAGAGCGCGGGCTTGTCACACGCAGCCGGCTCTACGCGCTCTCTCCCCACCAGTTTGAGCGCTATGTGGCGGACATCTTCAGCCGCAAAGGATACCAGGTGGAACTGCGCGGCGGCAGCGGCGACCACGGCGTAGACCTGGAGCTGCACGACCGGCGAACCGGCCGTCGCGCCATTGTGCAGTGCAAGCGCTACCAGAACACGGTCGGTGAAGAGCTTGTGCGCGAGCTTTATGGCACGCTGCTTCACGAGCTGGCCTACCATGCCTTTCTCGTCACTACAGCAGACATATCAGACGCTGCCCGCGAGTGGGCGCAGGGCAAACCAATCACCCTGATAGACGGCGCGACGCTGGTCGCCATCGACGGCGCGCTGTTCGGCGAGCAGCCGGAGGAGAGACACTGATATGCCTGGAGAAACCATGCGCACAACCGAAGCGTACGACCGTATCGCCGAGAGGTACGCTGAATACTGGAGCGAGCGCAAATTCGTAGAGCGACCCCTGATGCTCTTTGGCGGCCTGCTCGCCGAGTCTGATCGGGTGCTGGACGCCGGCTGCGGGCCGGGCTATGATGGTGCTCTGCTGCGCCAGCGCGGCCTCTACGTTATCGGTCTGGACCGCTCTCACGGCATGCTGCTGGCCGGCCGGGAGCGGTATCCGGGCCCCTACTTGCAGGGCGATCTGCGCAGCATCCCGCTGCCTTCGCAGAGCATGAACGGTGTCTGGGCCAGCGCGTCTCTGCTGCACCTGCCGAGAGACGAGTTCTATCAGGCGCTGCACGAATGTGCCCGCGTGCTGGCGTCGGGCGGCCTCATCTACATCTCGCTGCGCGAGGGGGAAGGGGAGCGCTGGCAGGCCGAAGTCTGGGGTGAAGACTATCAGCGTTTTTACACCTACTGGCAGGAGGACGCGCTGGATGAGGCGCTCGCCGCGGAGGGATTCACCACCATGATTGCCGGCTGGCGCGATCGGGACGATCCCCTCGTCTGGCTGAACCGCGTGATGCGCAAAGGATAGCGGGAGGAGAAGCCGCCCTTTGAGCACCACGACCGTTCTCCTGATCCGCCACGGGCAGACGGACTGGAACGTGGAGCGCCGCTGGCAGGGCCATTATGACGCGCCGTTGAACGCTGCCGGGCGCGAACAGGCCTGCCGGCTCGCGCGGCGTCTTGCCGGCTGGCCCATCGAGGCAATCTGCAGCAGCGACCTGCGGCGAGCCGCGGAAACGGCCCAAATCCTTGGCGACGCGGTTGGTTTGACCCCGGTTCTGGACCCTGCCTGGCGGGAGCTGCACGTCGGCGCTTTCGAGGGCCACACGCGAGAGGAAATCCGCGAGCGTTTCCCGGAGGCCTGGGCGCGGATGTCCCAGGGTTTCATCCAGGCGCCGCAGGGAGAGAGCCTGTCGGAGCTGGGCCAGCGAGTCGCCCCCCGTTTTGAGCAGTTGTTGGTGGAGCACGAAGCGCAGATGTTTGCCATTGTCAGCCACGGCGCCACGCTGCGCAGCCTGCTGGGGCATGTCCTTGGCCTGGACGGCGGGCAGCTTCCACGACTGACGCTTGCGGGCAATACGGGCCTATCGATTGTCGAGGCGCGGCCCGGGTCGCCGACCGTGATCACGCGTCTGAACGACATAACCCACTTGGAGGTCGGAGAGGGCTGCTGGGAGTAGGCGCCAGGCAGCGATTCACAGCGATAATCCATTGGAAGAGGAGAAGAGGCAGATGATCGACAACGCTACGTACGCGCAAATCGACCGGCGCATCGAGGAAAATCTGGACCGGTATATCGACATACTGGCCCGGCTCTGCGCCCAGCCCAGCGTCTCGGCCCAGCATCTGGGCATCGAGCCGTGCGCAGAGCTGGTCGCCACGATCCTGCGGGAAGAGGGTTTCGAGGCGGAGATCGTGCCCTCGGCGGGCAACCCGGTGGTTGTGGGCCGTGGCGAGGGGCGCAACCCGAAGACGCTGCTTATGTACCTGCACTACGACGTACAGCCGGCCGAGCCGCTGGAGCTGTGGGAGTCGCCGCCCTTTGAGCTGACCCGGAGGGGAAACCGGCTCTACGCGCGCGGCATCAGCGACGACAAAGGGCACATCGCGGCGCGGCTCGCGGCTCTGGCGGCTGTGCGTGACGTGCTCGGCGAGCTGCCCTGCACCGTGAAGTTTGTCATCGAAGGGGAGGAAGAGATCGGCAGCCCCAACATGCAGCGCTTCGTGGAGGACCACCGCGAGCTGCTGGCGAGCGACGCCTGTATCTGGGAGTTCGGCGGCGTCAACGTCTACGGCGACCCGGAGATGAGCCTGGGGATGCGCGGCATCTGCTACGTCGAGCTAAAGGTCAGCACGGCGAATCGGGACGCGCATAGCGGATTGGGCGGCTCCATCTTCCCCAACGCCGCCTGGCGCCTCGTCCAGGCGTTGAACACGCTCCGGGATGAGAACGGGCGCATCCTCATCGACGGCTTCTATGAGAACGTGCGCCCGCCGAGCCCTCGCGACTGCGAATACCTGGATAGGGCGCCGGACGAGTCGGGGGTTCTGCGCGAGATGTACGGCCTGCAGCGTTATCTCGGCGCGCAGAGCGGCCTGGAGTGGAAGATACAGGCGGTGTTTGAGCCGACCTGCACCGTCTGCGGGCTGACTTCTGGCTATCAGGGGCCAGGCTCCAAGACGGTCCTGCCGGCAGAGGCGACGGCCAAGGTCGATTTCCGCCTGGTGCCCGACCAGACGCCGGAGGAGGTCGTGGGCAAGCTGCGCGCCCATCTTGACCGGCACGGCTTCGAGGACGTGGCGATCACGCTGCTGGCTGCGCAGCGCCCCGCCAAGGTCGATCCCGACGATCCGTTTGTGCAGCTAACCATTGCCGCGGCCAGGGACGTCTACGATACAGAGATGGTGGTGCAGCCGATCATCGGCGGCAGCGGCCCGCTCTACCCGTTTGTCAGCGTGCTGGGCGTGCCGGTGGTCTCGGCCGGCGTTGGCTACTCTGACTCCCGCGCCCACGCGCCCAATGAGAACGTCGATCTGGACTACTTCGTCAAGGGGATCAGGCACACAGCGCGCATTATCGCGGCATTTGGGGAGCAGTAGTCGGGCCTGAGGGATCGACAGGCCGCCTGCCGATCCTCACGCCCATGACTCAGGCGCTCTTCGCGATCTTCTCGCCGAAGCCGAGCAGCGCCCGGACCCGTTCCTGGTCCGGCGCTTCGGCATAGACGCGCAGTACAGGTTCGGTGCCGGAGGGGCGAATAAGCAGCCAGCTTCCGTCGGCGAGGTAATACTTCACCCCGTCTGTCGTCTGGATATCCTCGACGGCGACGCCGTCGATCTGGTCCGGCGCCTGTTCCAGCAATAGCTCGACCATCTGCGCCTTGGCGACGGGCCGGGTCAGCGTCATATCCACGCGCTCGTACTCGGCCGGGCCGTAGGTCGCCAGCAGGTCGTCCACGAGCACGTGCAGCGGCTTGCCCGCATCGGCGAGGACCTCCAGGAGCAGCAGGCCCATGAGAATTCCGTCGCCTTCGGGGATATGGTTCATGACGCTCATGCCGCCTGACTCTTCGCCGCCCATGAGCACGCCGCCCTGCAGCATCAGGTCGGCGATGTGGTTGAAGCCGACGGGAGTTTCGACGAGCGGCAGCCCGTGCTGGGCGGCAATCCGGTCGATCATTCGCGTGGTCGAAACGGTGCGGACGACCTTACCCTGCCAGCCGCGTTTCTCGATGAGGTAGCGTAGCACGAGGGCAAAAATGCGGTGGGGATCGACAAAATTGCCGTGAGCATCGACGGCGCCAATGCGGTCGGCGTCTCCGTCGGTCGCCAGCCCGACCATCCAGTGACCCGACTGGATCGTGGACATGAGCAGGCCCAGATGTTTGGTAATCGGCTCGGGATGGATGCCGCCGAAGCCGGGATTCATCTCGTGGCGGATGTTCAGGACGCGGCTGCGACCGCGCGCCAGGACTTCGCCGATAACGCCGCGCCCCGAGCCGTACATGCCGTCGGCGACGACGCGCAGCTCGGCCGAGGAGATGCAATCCAGGTCCACGAGCGTGCTGAGATGCTCGTAATAAGCCCAGGCCGGATCGAACTTGGTCACCAGCCCGCTGGCGATGGCCTCTTCCAGCGACATCAGATTGGGACCGCGCCCTTCGCGCAGGTCGCGCTCCAGAATCTGCTCCACACGCTTGCACTCGGCCGGCGTGACGCTGCCGCCAAAGGCCGACTTGAGCTTTACCCCGTTGTAGCGGGGCGCGTTGTGGCTGGCGGTAATCATCACGCCGCCCGTCGCCTGGCGGTGGACGATGGCATAGCTGACGGCGGGCGTGGGGGTGTCGGCGCGGGCCAGCCGGGTTTTCACACCGTTCGCAGCCATCACCCGCGCGACCTCGGCGGCGTAGCGGTCAGAGAGGAAGCGCGTGTCGAAGCCGATAACCACAGAGGGGTCGGTGTCGTTCTGCTCGCGCACGTAGTCGGCGATGGCCTGGGCGACGAGGCGCAGGTTGGCAAAAGTAAACGTTTCGCTGATGACGGCGCGCCAGCCGTCGGTGCCAAATTTGATCACAGATGGGCTCTCCTCGGTTTTCGGAATTGCAGCTTGCAGCATCGCGAGGCAGATTATGCCGTGAAAAGGGGCTGATGCAACCAACGGTCAGCACGGTGCTACGCTTGCCCGGATCGAAGCCCTTCGCTATTCTGCCCATGTCGGCGAACTGGGATACAATTTGCTGCGAGACGCCGCCCGCGCGACGTGGTCGCATCAGGCCGGCCTGAGGATGAGCCCATGATGGATCTGGTGGGGCAGAGAATCGAACAGTACCGCATTGACGCCATGCTCGGAGAGGGCGGGATGGGCGCCGTGTACCGCGCCTACGACGTTCACCTGCATCGCGCCGTCGCCCTGAAGGTGATGCACGGCTCGCTCGCCAGCCGGCCGGAGTTCCAGCAGCGTTTCATGCAGGAAGCGCGCGCGGCGGCCCGGCTCGACCACCCCTCTATCGTCAAGATTTTTGACTTTGGCATGACCCAGAGCGTGCTCTACATGGTCATGGAATATATCGACGGCGGCAGCCTCGCCGGCTACATCAACCGGATGCAGGAACGGCAGCAGGTCGTGCGCCTGGACGAGGCGCTGCCGCTGCTGGCCCAGGTCGCCGACGCGCTCGGCTACGCCCACCGCCAGGGCGTCATCCACCGCGACGTGAAGCCGGACAACATCCTCATCAAGCAGCTTGACGAGGTGCGCGGGCCGGGCAATCTGCCGCTGCGCCCGGTGGTCACAGATTTCGGTCTGGCCAAGCTGCTCGAAGGCGGGGTAGATACGCGCACGGGCAGCTTCATGGGCACGCTTGCCTACATGTCGCCGGAGCAGGCGCTGGGCAAACCGCTCGACGGCCGGTCAGACCTCTACTCGCTGGGCGTCATCCTCTACCAGCTAACCACGGGCCGGCTGCCCTTCGAGATTGCCTCGCCTACCGAGGCGGTGCGCAAGCATATGAGCGACCAGCCATTGGCCCCGGCCGAGGCTAACCCGGAGCTGCCCGAGGCGGTGGCGCGGGTCGCCGCCCGCGCAGTCGCCAAAGAGCCGGCGGATCGTTTCCAGAGCGGGCACGAGATGGCGGAGGCGATGCGCGCCGCGAGCGTGGGGCTTGGCGACCAGGCAACGCGGCTGGCGCCAGCCGCTTCCCTCGTCCAGCTCGCCACGCAGCTGCGCTCGCCCCGCGCCGCACCCGAGCCGAGCCGTTTTGAGGCCGTCGAGGAACCCGGCTATACCGACGAGCTAATCGTGGCCCGCACGGGCGAAACGCCGGTTACCTACGCGCTGGCGGGCGATAGCCTGCGCGTGGGGCGGGCCGAAGACAACGACGTCGTACTCACCGAGGGGGGCGTTTCTCGTTACCACGCCCGCCTCGACCGCGACGCGGAGGGCTGGACCGTCACCGACCTGAGCAGCACGAATGGCACCTACGTGGAGGATCGCCGCCTCCCGGCCGATGCGCCTCAGAGCTGGGCAGCCGGCGAGACGCTGCGGCTTGGCTCTTACTACCTGCGCTGGCGGGCAGCGCGCGAGCCCGGCACGGTGGCTGCAACCCCTCCGGGCGGACCCGGCTCCTTCCGCCACTGGGTCGCCCCCGGCACGCGGGCCGAAGCGGAAGCCGGCAACATTGCCGTGACCCTGGATCCGGCGCGGGTGCGCGCTGTGCCCGGCCGGCGCACGACGCTGAACGTGGAGCTGTCGAACGAAGGAACGCTCGTCGATCAGTTCCGGGTGGAACTCGAAGGGCTGCCGTCACCCTGGTACGCCATCCCGCAGCCGACGATTCAGCTCATGCCCGGCGCGAGCGGCCGGCTGACGATCATCCTGCAGCCGCCCAGGCAGAGCGGCGCCGCTGCAGGCAGCTATCCCTTCCGCGTTATCGCCGAGAGTATGGCCTCGCCCGGCGAGCGCGCCGTCGTGCACAGCCGCCTCGACCTCGACGTGTACGAGCAGCTGGCGCTGGAGCTGCAGCCCACCCAGATCGCCGACGGCGCGACGGCGCGGCTCATCATGGCCAATCAGGGCAACGCGCCGCTGGCGCTGAGCCTGAGCGGGCAGGACCCGGCGGGCGCTCTCGTCTTCTCCAGCCCGGAGCGAGAGGTTACCATACCGCCTGGCGGGTGGGCCGAGATGCCCTTCCGGGTGCAGGCGCGCAGCCGCCCGCTCTTCGGCAAGCCGCAGCAACTGCCCTTCACGGTACAGGCGACGACGGCCGGCGGCGGCGGGAGAGCCGTACAGGGCCAGCTCAACGTCGCGCCCCGCTTCCCGGCATGGTTCGCGCCCATCCTCGGGGCGCTGATCCTGCTGCTCTGTATTGGCGGAGCTGCCGCCGCAAACGCGATTCTCGGAGAGCGCGACGCCACGCCGACGCCTGACCTGACGGCAACCGCTCTGGCCTTTAATGAAAGCGATCCAGATGGCGACGGTCTGAGCAATGCGCGCGAGATGGAGCAGGGCACGGACCCGAATAATCCAGACACCGATGGCGACGGCCTCAACGACGGGGACGAAGTGGAGCGCGGTACAGATCCGCTGGACCCGGACAGCGACGGCGATGGGCTGACCGATGGGGACGAGATCGTGTGGGGCAGCGATCCGCTCAATCCGGATACGGACGGCGACGGCTGGCAGGACGGCTTCGAGGTTCACGAAGCAGGTAGCAGCCCCGTGCAGGCCGATACGGACGGCGACGGCATCATCGACAGCGAGGACCCGGACCCGGGCCGTCAGCCTACGCCGACGCCCAGCCCCACGGCGACCGATACGCCGACGCCCACCGACACGCCGACAGCTACACCGACGCCCACGTCAGAACCCACGGCGACCGATACGCCAGAGGCCACCGCCACGGCGACGCCCACGCTCACGACCACGCCCGAAGCCGTACACGGGGGCGGCCTGCTGACCTACGTCCTCGACGAGGGGAACACGGTTGGCCTCTACCTGCAGCCTCCCTCCGGCGAGCCGGTCGCGCTGATCAGCGGCGCGGAGGAGGTGGCGGTGCTCGACTTCACGGGGGCCAACGGCGGCCTTTTCGCCCTGCTCGTGGTCGAAGGCAGCGACGAGAACATCGCCATCGTGCGCGCCGACGGCACGGCGCTCGCCACGGGAATCAACGGCGGCTGGGACGCCATCGTCGATGCGGACTGGTCACCCGATGGTCAGCGGCTCGTCGTGGAGGTGCGCGCGGGGCGGGATACCGCCTACGTCTATCTGGCGGCAGATGGTACGGTCATCGGCCAGCCTGACTTCGGGGCGGGCAGCGCGCTGCCCGGTGGGCTGGCGCTGGCGATCCCGGCAATCCGCACCACGAGGCTGAACGCACAGGCGGAGGTGGCGCTATGAAGCGACCTGTTCGTCCACTCCTGATCCTCGTCTTCGCCGCGCTGCTCCTGCTCGCCGCCTGCAACCGGGAGGGCGTGGGCGGTTTCGCACCGGGCGGGGGCCGTGTGGCGATTGTGCGCGGCGAGGATCGCCTCTTCACGACCAACGCCGACGGCGGCGACGCCGCGCTGATTACCGACGATCTGGTCTCGGCCTTCAGCACGACCTTCAGCCCGGACGGCAGCACCATCCTCTACGTGGATGCGGAAGACGAAGCAGTTTGCCGGACGGCAGCGGATGGCAGCGGTCCGCGCGACTGCGTCGTCCTGCCCCTGGAGGCCACGAACGGCGGGATTCTCACCTATCTGCCCGACGGCAACGTCCTGCTCGGCTACGAAGCCGACGACAGCCGCTTCCGAATGCTGATCTTCGACGCCGACTGGCAGCCGATCCACGACGTGACCGGCATCGACCATTTTTTCATCAGCCGCAACGCCTACAAGGAGAAGCGGGGCGGGGAGGGCACGGAGTGGTATCTGACGCCGCACGGCTCGGACCAGCCGCTGCGCTGGGTGATCACGCGCGACGAGGAAGCGCTTGCCTATAGCGCCACGGCAGCCGGGGTAGAAGGGCCCGTGACGCTCCCGGCGCCGGTCAGCGACGCGATGCGGGAGGCCCTGGAAGACCGCCCGGCCGGCGACCTGACCAGCGGCGCCGTCTCGCCCGATGGTGGCACGCTCGTTTTCCGCACGCACGAATCGGGCAACCGCTTTTCGCTCTACGTGGTGAACATGCAGCAGGCCAACGCCGATCTCGTCCAGCTTGTCGATCGCGCCCGCTTCCGGGTCGGCTACGCTTTCTCGCCCGACGGCAGCCAGATTGCCTACGAGTCGGGCGAAGGAGGGCGCTCTATCTGGATTGCCGGCGCGGATGGCAGCAATCCCCGCCAGATAGCCGGGGCTGCAGCTCTGCCGTCCTGGCAGTAGGCAGTTGACAGTAGTCAGCGGGTAGTGGTCAGCCTCCGGACTGACTACTGACCACCGTCAATAGCGTAGAATGAAGACGAGGTCGTTGACGTTGGTCCCGGTTGGGCCGGGCCGCAGCAGGGGATCAGGCTCGCCGGCGAGGGCCAGGGCATTGAAGAAGCCGTAGCTGTCGTTTTCCTCCAGGGCGATTCGCGGACGGAGGCCAAGAGCACGCGCGCGGGCGGCCGTCTCCCCGGTGACGATCGCGCCAGCGGCGCCCGTCGTGCCGTCCTCGCCGTCGCTGGCGAAGGTAGCCACCACGACGTTCTCCTGGCCATCCAGCGCCAGGGCCGCCGCCAGCGCCAGCTCCTGGTTGCGCCCGCCGCGCCCTTCGCCGCGCACGGTGACGGTTGTCTCGCCGCCCAGCAGCAGGCAGGAGCCGGGAGCCGCGTCGATGGCCAGCCCTGCGACGACGCGCCCCACTTCCCGCGCTTCCCCCTGCAGATGGCAGGTGAGCGGCTGCGCCGTGTAGCCAAGCTTTTCCGCTTCGGCGGCGGCGGCTCTCACCGCCGTGCCTACGTCGCCGACAATGACGTTGACCACGTCCAGGTCGCCAAAGCGGGCGACGGAGGTGGCGTTGTGGCGGTCGGTCAGGTAGTTGGTGATCACCTTCCACGTTTCCGGGGCCAGGCGGGCGGCTACGTTGTAGCGGTGGAGCACGGTGAGCGCGGTCGCCGGCGACTCCGGGTCCGGGGCGGTCGGGCCGCTCCCGATAATGTCCGGCCGGTTGCCGACGACGTCGCTGAGAATGAGACCGGCGACAGAAGCCGGCGCGGCAGCCCAGGCGAGCCCGCCGCCCTTGACACGGTCCAGCTGCTTGCGCACGCTGTTGAGTTCGTGAATGGTGCAGCCGCTGTCCAGGAGAACCGACGTGAGCTGCTGCCACTCCGCCAGGGTGAGCACCGGCTGGGTGAGCAGCGCCGACGTGCCGCCCGAAATCAGGCATAGCAGCAGGTCGCCGGGGCGCGTCTGTTCGAGTATCGCCAGCACGGCTGCCGTCGCCCGGATGCTCGTCTCGTCGGAGACGGGATGGCCGGCCTCAAAGACGGTGACCGGCACCTGACTGCTGACAGTGGCCCGGTAGCGCCGCCCGACTCCAGGCTCTCCCTGCTTGCCGATGAGGATCGCCTCGGCTGCGTGCTCCTGCAGCACCTGCAGGGCGGCCCGACCCATGAGCACGGCGGCCTTGCCCACGGCGACGACGTAAATGCGCCCGCGCGCCAGCTCGTAGCGCCACGAAGCAGGCGCCTTTCCAACCCACAGGCGCTGACCATCCTGGCGCAGGTTCCGCAGCACAGCGGTGGCGGGATCGGCCGCCTCAAGCGCTGCGGCAATCATCTGTTCGACGTGATCACGGTGTTGCTCGAAGGCAGGCATTGTCTGTTCTCAGGGGTTCAATGTGGCAGCGGCGGTCTGGGCCGCGTCGGCGGCAGTCTGGACGCCAGAGGCGACGTTCTGCGTCGCCTCGGCCAGGGCGGCAAGCACAGCCGGACTGGCCTCCACCGGGTAGGGACGCGCATCCGGCAACATGCGGGCGAGGTAAGCCGCATGTGCGTCTCCGGCGGGCCAGAGCGCCAGCGCGTCGGCGCGGGGAGGCACGTAGTTGGCGGCATGGCTCCAGGCTGCCAGATTGGGCGGAGACGTAAGCCAGGCCACAAGCTCCAGCGCCTTAGCCTGACGCACGGGGTCGGGCGTCGTCACCACCCAGAGCAGCGCGCCCGCCCGCAGGGGCATCGCGCCATCCAGGCCGGGCAGGGACACGAACGCATATCGGCCCGGCGATTGGTTCAGGCGCCGGTAGGTCATCGTGTCGGCGAGCACGGTGTTGGCCGTGCTGTTCTGGAAGAGCTGCCACGTCTGGTCGAGCGTTGTCGCCGAGGCGCTTTCGGGCAGGATGCGCCCGCCGGCCAGGGCCTGCTGCAACTGGCTGAGAGCCGCCGCCAGCGGCTCAACCTGCAGGGCGAGCTGCCCGCTTTCGTTGCGCAGCGTGCCGCCTGCCTCCAGGTAGAGCTGCAGGGTCAGCCGGGCGCCTTCCAGGCCCCCGGCCGGTAAGAGCAGACGCACCTGACTCTCCGGCGCCATCATCTGTGACCAGCTCGCCGGGAGCGTGCGCGTAATAGCGGCTGTATCGTACACGAGGTGCTGGACATTGGTCAGCGCGTAAGGGTAGCCATAGGTCACGCCGTCCACCTGGCCCAGCGCCCGGGCCGCCGGGTAGAGCGCGCCGGTCATCTCCTCAGTCAGAAGGCTGTCCAGCGGGTAGACCAGCCCCTCGCCGGCTGCTTCGCCAAGCTGGACCGCGGGCAGGAGCAGCAGGTCGGGAAGGATGGAGGGCGCGACGTTGCGCCCGCTGCGCAGGTAGCTCAGCGCCCCACCCTGCCCGGTGCTTGCTTTGGCCTCGACCAGCAGATT
>JAAYYY010000404.1 GCA_012515125.1 Chloroflexota bacterium | reverse complement strand
TCCAGGAACTCGCCGATGCTGAAGCGCAGGAGCTGGCGCGTGACCAGATTATTAGGCTCGAAAACGGCCCAATACGACGATTGCTCCAGCGCCTTTTCGATCATCAACAGCAGGCGGCGCACGTTCAGGTAGCGCCACTCGGCGGCACTGCTTACGGTGCGGGCGCCGTAGACGTGCAGGCCCCGGCCGGGCAGGACGCGCAGGCAGTTGATGCCGCGCGGATTCAACAGCCCCTGTTCGGCGTCGCCAACCGGGTGACTGAGGGCGCGCACGCCGTCCAGCCGGACGTTGGCGGGCGCCCGGTGGGGGCCGGTCTGCCGGTCGGTGCGGGCGATGAGGCCGGCGACGTGGCCGCTGGGCGGCACCAGGCGCGCCCCCTCGTCGCCATCCACCACCACCCAGGGGTAGTAGAGCGCGGCGAAGCTCGTATCGAAGCGCTGCCGCCAGGTCTGGATAGCGTCGATGGAGAGGGCCGTTTCCGGCGGGTCGAGCAGGGCGACACGGTAGCCGGGCCGGCCCTGCGCAGCCATCGCCGCCTGGATCGCGGCGATCTCGTCGCCGGCAAAGGGCGGCGGGGTCGTCACCGGGGTGAGCGTAATGAGCAGTGGCTCGGTCACGACCTGCCGCGCCTGGGCCGTCGTCTCCAGGGAGAGATAGCCGGCCCGGTCGAAACGCAGGGCGACCTGGGCCAGCGGCAGATTCTCGAAGCGGAAGGAGCCATCAGCGGGCGTGTTCACGGCGCCCGCGTTCACGCCGAGCGGCTGCACGCGCACGCCGCGCAGCGGCGTACCATCGGGCGCCACCACCCGGCCGGCGATCTGGCCCGGCGGCAGAGGCTCCACGTCGTCGCAGTCTACGGGCCGCGGCAGCGGCATGGCGACCGGGGCGGGCGCCGCACGTAACACGACGTCGGGCGCCGCCAGCAGGCTGATCTCGCTGACTGCGGCCAGCGCGTCGAGCGCCGCCAGAAAATCGTCTGCGTCCACCGTCGCCAGGCCGTCGCGTCCGCCGGTCAGCGGGAGATCGCCGGCGTCGGCGGGCCAGCGACCAGGGTCGTTCAGGGCGGCGAGCGCGCCCGCTTCGTCCGCGGGCCAGTTGGGCGATAGCGCGGCGTCGAGGAGGGCGCTGTCGGCCTGAAGCCGCCTGACGACATACTGGCTGTGCTCCGGCGAGAGGGTCAGGTCGGGGTGCGTCTCGACTACCTGCCCATCGAAAGAGATGCGCAAGGTAAAGGCGACCGCCTCTACCTGCATGGGCTGCTGCGGGTCGAGGCCGAGGCCGGTTAACGGCTCATCCCAGGTGACCTGCTGGAGGTGGGGAACCACGGCGACGATGCGGCGATAGGCGCTCGCTTCGGTTCCACCCTGCGACAGGCGGACGACGGTGCCTACTTCAAAGCCGCTCAGCGTGTCCAGATAGCTCACGCCGGCAAGCTGCGGGTCGGGTACGGCTCTCGTGGCCGAGGGGGTCGCCGCGCTGGCGGAGACGGCGATGCGGTTGCCCCAGGCGCCGGGGCTGGGATAGCGGATCGGCTCTTCGCCGCTGCGCAGCGGCTCGCCGGTCTGCGGGTCGTGGACGGCGCCGTGGCTGGCGCTGAGCAGCAGCGCGGGCTGTCCGTCGAAGCCGGAAAGGGTCAGGGACGCGGGCCGGGCCTCCAGCGGGTCGGCGACGCGCACCACGTAGCAGACGGCGCCGCCGTTGGTGAAAAAGCCCTGGACGGCCGGGCCGAGGTAGGCAAAGGGGAGCGCTTCGCCGAAGACGGCGACGAACTCGCGCCAGTTGCTCAGCCGGATAGGCACCAGCAGCGGGCCGCGCCCGGCATAGCCGACAAAAGCGGCGATGTCGGTGCGCAGCGGCGCGCTGGCCGGCCGGCCGCGCTCCACATATTCAAAGTAGACGCCCGGCGTGGTCAGCATCTGGCCTTACGCGACCTCCAGCACCAGCT
>JAAYYY010000047.1 GCA_012515125.1 Chloroflexota bacterium | reverse complement strand
AGGCCGTTCAGTTCATCCAGTTCTCGCTCGCGGTCGACCAGCATCTTTAATCTCCAGATTAAGCAAATTACGATTAGCCTAAGCGTAAATTTCTTATTTTAGAACGGGATTGTCTGGCTTGCCACTTCTTCTTGCACGACTTGCTGCCACGCTTCCGGCGCCGGCAGCACGCGCCAGGCGGCGTAGCCCTGGCCTGCGCCGTCGCTCAGCAGGGTAACGAGCTTCTCTTCCCGGCCTCGTTCCCACAGGTACTCTGGCTGCGTCTCGAGCAGGGGAATGGGTCCAATCCAGACTGGCTCAGCGCGTTCCTGTCCGGTAACTTTGTCAGCGTGGTCAGGTCCTCCCGGCCGCCCGACGATCGGGCACTACCTTCGTCGATACGCCTGGCGAAGATGGCCCAAAAAGCCAGCAGAAATGAACCAGACCCGACTATCGTGCAACAGACATTGTAGAGATGGATGATCACGACCTGATGATTGCCCTGGCAGAGGGTGACGACACAGCGCTTAAGGAGCTGTTCCAACGCCACGCGCCGTGGGTAGCCGGGCGGCTCCGCCAACGGCTGCCGGCCGGCGTCGTGGAAGACGTTCTCCAGGAAACGTTTATCGCCGTCTGGCGCAACGCCGGGCAATACCGCAGCGAAGCGGAAGTTGGGGCCTGGATCTGGGGCATTGCCCGCCGGCAGGCGGCGCAGTGGCTACGTAAGGAAGCGGCGCTCGAAGGAGCGGAACAAGAAGAGCGAGAGGTGGTGTGGCAGGCGCGCCAGCCGCCCGATCCGGCGACGAAGGCAGGCATGCACATCGACTTGAAGCAGGCACTACAGGCGTTGGAGGAAGATGACGATGCCCTGATGCTGGCGCGACTGGCCCTGGTCGAGGAACGCTCGATGAGCGAAATCGCCGACTACTTGGAGATACCGATCGGGACCGTAAAAAGCAGACTCTATAAGCTGAGACAGGTATTGCGAGCGTCCCTGAAAACGGGAGGATACTGATGGATAAGCAGCCTGATACCCATCCTCAGGACGAGCATCACATAGCGGGATGCGCGACCTGCCAGGCGCGATTCGCCCTGGAGGGCCTCGACGTGAACCTGGAAAAGGTATGGCAGGGTGTGGTAGCCGGCGTCTGGAGCCGCCCGGTAAGCCGGACAGAACGGCTGCTGGGAAGCCTGCTCCATAGCCCCGGTCTGGCCCGTGCTCTCCTGACCACGCCGTCGCTGCTGCCGTCATGGCTGCTGGCGACCGCTGCGGTGCTCACCGTCGGCGTTTTCTTTACCTACAGCACCGGGCAACCGTGGGTGGCCCTCTTGGCGCCGGCCCTCGCCGGTGCAAGCATCGCTTATGCTTATGGCCCCGGCATCGACCCGGCCTTTGAGCTGGCCCAATCGCTGCCGGTTTCCCACCGGACCGTGCTGCTGGTGCGTGCCTTCACCGTGTTTGCCCTCAACGCGCTGCTGGGACTGGCCGCCAGCCTGGTCGCGGGCGAGCTGTCCTTGCTGACCGCGAGCTGGCTCATCCCGATGAGCGCCGTCAGCGCGCTCGCGCTCACCATCTCGCTCCTGTCTCACTCCGCGAACACCGGCGTCTTTGCCGCCTTTTCCGGATGGGCGCTCATCGTCCTGGGCGGACGGGTAGCGACGGAACAGTGGGCGGCGGCCGTCACCGATGCCACCCTGATGCCCTTCTACCTGCTGGTCGCGGCGTTGATGACCGTGGTCATCCTCAGGCTGGCGGATGAATCTGACAGAAGAAAAGCAAACTGGCGATAGGGGGAAAGGCAATGACTGTATTGGTGCAACTGACGGATATTACCAGGCGCTTTGGTCTTACCGAAGCATTGAAAGAGGTAAGCCTGATGGTCGGGCCGGGCGTGTTTGGGCTGTTAGGGCCCAACGGCGCGGGCAAGACGACGCTGCTGCGCGTGCTGGCGACGGTACTCGAACCGGACGAAGGTCGCCTGCGCCTGCTGGGACGGGACCCGGCTGACAGAGAGGCGCGGCGGGAAATCCGGCGGCGCCTCGGCTACCTGCCCCAGAGCCTGGGCTTCTACCCCGACTTTACCGTCTTCGAGTTTGTCGAATATTTTGCGCTGCTCAAGGAGATGGCCCCGGAGCAGGTGCGGCCGGCCGTGGTGCGCGCGATTGAGCGGGTGGGGTTGGACGACCGGGCGCGCGCGCAGTTGAAGACGCTTTCCGGGGGCATGCTGCGGCGGGTCGGCATCGCCCAGGCCATCGTCAACGACCCGGCGCTATTACTTCTGGATGAGCCGACGGCAGGACTGGACCCCGAGCAGCGCGTCCAGTTCCGGGCGCTGCTGCGCGAGATAGGGGCGCAGGGCACCGTTATCGTCAGCACCCACCTGGTAGAGGACGTGGCCGCCGTCTGCTCGGATGTGGCCCTCATCGACCGGGGGCGCATCGTCTTTCGCGGGACCCCGGCGGAACTCGTGGCGCACGGCGCGGACGAGGCAGTGGGTGATACGCCGCTAGAGAAGGGCTACACGGCGGTGCTGGCAGGGGTGCGGTAATGAACGGATTACGGCTGTTCAGGATAGAGGCGCGGCGGAGCGTCGCCCTCTGGCTGGCCCCTCTGGTCATCGGCGCCGCCTGGCTGCTGGCCCGTAATGACCTGGCGCTGGGCGTCATTCTCTGGCCCCATAACAGCGTGCTGGCGCGCGACAGTGTGTTTTTTGCCGGCCCGCTGGCAGCCGGAGCAGGCGCCTGGATGGCCGGGCGCGACCGGCGTCATGGCATGGGTGAGCTGCTGTTCACGACGCCCCATGTCCGGCCGGTGCGCGACGCGCTCATCTGGCTGGCGACCGGCCTCTGGATCGTCGCCGCCTATCTGCTTGCGGGCGTTATCATTCTCGGCTTCACGGCGCTCCGGGCCAGTTGGGGAGAGCCGGTCCTCTGGCCGCTGGCTACAGGCTTCCTCGCGCTTCTGACATGCGCCGCCCTCGGCTACCTTCTGGGGAGAACTTTCTCCAGCCGCTTCACAGCGCCCCTGGTCGCCGTCGGCGTCTTTCTGGTCCAGATCGGCGTCGGCTACATCCTGCTCTCGAATTGGCTCGGTATGCCCGGCTGGCTGGCCGCGTTGTCGCCCATCGTGCCGGTCCACAGCTCGGTCTGGTATGGGGTGCGACCCAACATCGGGCCGGGCCAATCGCTCTTCTTCCTCGGGCTGACCGGCCTCATCCTGGCGCTGCTCGCCGCCCACGACGTCCGGGACGCCCGCGGCCGTGTGGCAGGAGCCGGGGCCATTCTCCTTCCAGCAGCAGTAATGCTCGCCGGCGTCGGCCTGCTGCGCGATGTGCCGGCCGTGAGTCTGAGCGAGACAAGCTGGTCGCCGCGCTGGTCGATGATTCCCTACGAGCCGGTCTGTGACGGAGAGCCGGTGGCGGTTTGTGTCCACCCCGCGTATCGTGCTGTTCTCCCCGACCTCGTTCCCGCCGTCGAGAGCATGACCGAGCCGCTCGCAGGCGCTTCAGGAGCGCCTCGGCGGGTAGAACAGGCGCCGGAGATGCCCCTGAACCTGACTGGCCCGCTGGCCGGAGAGAGTTCCGCTCCGCAAGTCATTCCCATCCGCATCAGTACCTACACCTGGGCCGGGTTTAATGCTACCTACGATGTCGCGGCGGGGTTGGTGTCAGAGCAACCGGACAGCCGGCTGAACGATGCCCAGGCGGCGATTAAGGCCTGGTTGCTCCGGCGGGCCGGCGTGGAGATAGATTGCTCGGGGCGCGCACAGGTACTGGTTGGGCGCTCCGTTTTCACTGCCGAGCAATGTGCGGCGGCTGCCCGTTTTGCGGAGCTGGACGGGGAAGTGCAGCGGCGCTGGTTCGAGACGCAACTGCCCGCCCTACGGAAAGGGCAGCTCGGGCCGGAACTATTGCCATGAGGCCGCTCTGGCTCTATCTGCGCAGCCGGAGCAGCCGGCAGGCTCTGTTACGTATCCTTGCCCTTGCTGCGCTAACCTGGCTCCTTCTCTGGTTGGGAGAGGAGAGCGTCTTCGTGCCGTTGCTGCAAACGATGATGCCGGTGGCCGTCGCCTCAGTCATCGGTCTCAGCGCAGATTCTCCCTTTGCCGAGCTGGAGGAGACGACCAGCCGTTCGAGGGTCCTGTTGCGGCTCGCGCACCTGGGAGGGTTGCTTCTGGTCGCTGCCGTTGCGCTTCGCCTGGGCGATTTTGTCGTTCCTCAACCGGGAAGCTGGCCGGCGCTCGTGCGCAATACCCTGGGCTATACCGGTCTGACCCTCGTCGCCTGGCGCCTGTTCGGTGCGCCGTATTCCTGGGTGCTTCCCTTACTCTATGCCAGCCTCGTCTTTGCCTCCTCTGGCGCCCATCTCTGGGCCTGGCCGCTCTATGAGCCGGGCGAGCAAGAAGCGCTTATGGCGGCCCTGGCGTTACTGGGGGTGGGTATGGCCTGCGCGCTATCGCCTGTGCCATTCGCTCCGGCGCAGGGCCGCATGGTTGGCGCGCGTATCGCCCTTAACCGGAGGAGTGGAAGACAGTCCAATCGGTGAAACGGCCGGAACGTAGACAAAGCCCGGCTCCCTCCTCTCTAGATGCCCCGGTGTAGCCGCGGTCGGTGAGGGTCTGTGTGGGCGTGGTGCGCCAGGCGCCGAAGGGGTAGTAGGTCTTCACGCCGTTGGGCTGCTGTGTCTTCACCCGCTGGCCGGCCGCGTCGTAGGCGCTATATTGCCCGCTTCGGTCAACGCCCCGCCATACTCATCACCATCCGCGGCTACACATACGCTTGCAGTCATGAGTTGCCGGCTAACCGCCTAACGTCTCCTCCAGCTCGCCCAGCGATACGAGCAAGGCGTTCCTTGCTTCCGCTTCCTCGCGCAGCGCCTCGCTAAAGCCTTCACGGGCGAAGAGGGCGTAGCGGACCCTCCAGCCGGCGGCGACCTGGGGCATGCGCTGGCTGCGCTGGACGAGATCGGTCAGGATGTTGCGGCTCAGAGGTCCGCGTCCCCACTTAGCTTCCCCGATGAGCAGCTGCTTCTCGCGTGGCGCGGCGGCGACAACGTCCAGCTGCACCGCTTTCCCCCGATGCGTCCGCCAGAAAGCGCCGACCTCCTCAGGGACAAAGCCCAGCCGGCCGGCCATCGCCGCCGCCCAGACCCACTCGCGGCACAGCTCTTCGAAGACGTGCGTGCCCAGAAAGGAGCGCAGCTCGGCCGCTATCCTGGTCGCCACCGCCTCCTGGTAGCCGCGCTCAATCGGACCCAGTTGAGGCACGATGAAGCGGTAATAAAAGCGCAGAAACGGGTCGCGAACGAAGTAGCGCCCGCGCTTGCCAGCAGCGGTCGCCAGGACGGGCTGCCTTCGCTCGACAAACTCCAGCTCCTGGAGGACGTTCAGGTAGTGGCCCAGGGCCGTCTCGCTGACGCCGGCCATCCTGGCTATCTCCGACCACTGATGGAAGCCGGCGGCGATCGTCGCGAGCACCGATTCGTACGTCGCCGGCTCCTGCAGCTGCTCGTAAAGGATGACGGCCGGGTCAGAGAGCATGATGCTGCCGGGAACGAGGCAATGGTCACGCAGGGCGCTGGCAAAATCAGGCGTGCGCGTAAACAGCTCCAGATAGGCCGGCACGCCGCCGGTCACGCCGAAGATGGCCACCCGCTCGTCGGCGCGCCGCTCGGGAAACAACTCGCTGACGGCTCCATAAGGCAGGGGACGCAGGCGAATCTGGGCCGTGGCCCGGCCGTAGAGTGGTGCCTGGTAGGAGAAGATCTCGCGGGCCATCATGCCCAGAAGCGAGCCGGTGAGGAGCAGTTTCAGGTTGGGGAGCTTCGATAGCTCGTGGTCCCAGGCTCTCTGGAAGAGACTGCCGATCGCCGGCTCGTTGCGCAAGAGGTAGGTGAACTCGTCCAGGACGACAAAATGGGGCCGGTCCTCTCGGGAAACGATACCGGCGAGGTGGTGAAGGGCGGCTTCCCAGCTGCCAAAGGTAAAATCATCGGTCGGTGGGCCGGCCAGCCGTGGATCGTGGCGAAGAATGGCCTGCGAGAAGTCACGCAGCTGATAGGCCTCGTTGTGGGTTGTTGCCGTCCAGTAGAGCGATTGGGCGTCCGGCTGCCGCTCGAGGAATTGGGTAACAAGCCATGTCTTGCCAACCCGCCGCCGCCCGTAGAGCAGGAGAAGCCCGGCATTCGGTGTCCTGGCAAATGTATCGAGCGTTTTTAGCTCCTGCTTCCGGCCGACAAACTTCATTTCTTACTCGCAGAGGCAATAATAATTGTGTGTACAATAATTGTCATCACAATTATATTATACAGCGCCTGTCAGGGTCAATCTAGAGGAACAGTCTAGAAAGAAATCGACTTCAACCCCAGGCCACTGGAAACAACAGCCTGCCACGCTGCCGGCGCCGGCAGCACCCGCCAGGCAGCGTAGCCCTGGCCTGCACCGTCGTGGAGCAAAGCAACCAGCTTCTCCTGGCGGCCTCGTTCCCACAGGAAGTCTGCCCACGTCTCCAGCAGGGGAATCGCCAGGCATTTGTTGAGCATCGGGTAGAACAACGGCGGTATCCGCCCATCGCCGCCGTCCAGCAGGTAGAACGGCTCTTCCGGCTGCATCGCCTGCAGGCTGGCCCGATCACGCGCTATGCCGAATCACGTTGTTTCCTCGACCATCCTGAGCCATGGTTGGGCGACGGCATTGGCCAACCGTCTGTCAACAGTCCACATCTCAGCACCGAGCGTCTCTGCCAGGGCCAGATAGAAGCCGTCATACGCAGCCGCCCGCTGTAAGCGTTCTGCCCAGGCAAACGCCTGCAGGGCCTGTTCCTCATCAGGAGAAACAAGCTCTACTCCCAGCTGGTAGGCCAGGCGCAGCCCATCGCGCCCGGCGGTCACGCTCAGATGTCCAAAATGGACCATCTTGGCAAACGTGGAGGCAACCTCATAAGCCCACAGGCTCGGCGCACATAGCCGATAGCCCGCTTGTTGCCATTGATCCACCAGGTCCAGGTAGACCTGCCGGTGCGCGTGCGGGACGATGAGTTTGATCGCAAGGCCGGCATCAACGATCAAATAGGTGGTCATGGCGCCGCTCCAGCTCAGCACGGGTTTCTGTCAGGATCGCATCCACATCCAGGAGTTCGCCACCGCGTTCGGCGAGAATACGGCCGCTCAACGCCTCATTCCTCGCCAGCCAGGCTTTCCAGTTGCTGATTTGCGTTTGTTCCTCGGCCTGCTGGATGCGCTCATAATCTTCCAGACTGACGATAACGGCTTTCGGCTTGCCGCGGGAGGTGAGCACGATCCGCTCTCCGCCAAAGGCAACGCGGTTGAGCAGTTCAGAGATGTCCCGTTTTATCCGTCCAATGCTGATGTGCGTCTCGCTCATATCTTCCTCTCGCTGTTTGCAACATCATCTTTGTCAGGATTTTACACCCGAAAACTAGAAATTGGAAGCAGGGTTCAAAAGGAGATAGAACGGGCCCCTAATCCACTGGAAATAACAGCCTGCCACACCTCCGGCGCCGGCAGCACCCGCCAGGCGGCGTAGCCCTGGCCTTCGCCTTCGTTCAGCAGGGTAATCAGCTTTTCTTCCCGACCTCGTGTCCAGAGATAGGCCGTCCACGCCTCCAGCAGGGGAATGGCCAGGCATTTGTTGAGCATCGGGTAGAACAGCCGAGGTATCTGCCCGT
>JAAYYY010000403.1 GCA_012515125.1 Chloroflexota bacterium | reverse complement strand
GCTATACTGCGCCCCGGCATCCGCCGCCTCGCCGTCCACGCCCCCCACCGTCCCCTGCTGGTTGAACACATGACTTCTCATCGCCATCCTCCTCATGCGGCTTCCCGCTCGACTTGCGTCTCGCGCTGGCCCGGTTACCTGACACGCTGACAGTATGGGCGAGCCCCGCGCCGCTAGGGGGCACCTGGTGCCCCGGAAAGTGTCACAAATCGCCGAAAAGCCCACCTCGCCAGCCGCCTGTACAATAGACGGCTATGTCCACCTGGATACGGCACGCGCTGTCTATTTTGTTACTCCCCTTTTTGGTCGTCGTGGTCGTGCCCTGCTGGTTGCGCCGGACGTTCTCGCCCTCCGGCACGCCCCTGACCACCTTGGGTTGGCTTCCTCGTTTGGCCGGCGTCGTGCTCTTTACCGCCGGTCTCCTGCTCTTCGGCTGGTGCGTCCTCCTCTTCGCCCGCATCGGCCGGGGCACCCTGGCCCCCTGGGACCCCACGCGGTACCTTGTCGCTGCCGGCCCCTACCGTTTCGTGCGCAACCCGATGATCAGCGGCGTCGCCCTGATGCTGCTCGGCCAGGCCGCCTTCTGGGCTTCCCGGCCCCTAACGCTCTGGGCCGGCCTCTTCATCCTCGTCAACCACCTCTACTTCATCCTCTCCGAAGAACCCGGCCTCGAGCGCCGCTTCGGCGACGCCTACCGCGCGTACAAAGCCGCGGTTCCGCGCTGGCTGCCGCGGCTCAGGCTGTAGCTCACCCTGACCTGATGTCAACCTGCGGGCGCGGCTGGAAGGGATTTCAGTATGCGCTATAATGGCCCTGGAAGAGGACAAGGCGGGTAGTTCGGCGGCTGTTGATCCTCTCGATTCCGTCTCTCTTCACGCTTTCTGCCAGTAGGCGACGCTCAGGGAATGATCTATGGCGCACCTGGAAGATCTCAAGCCGGGCCATCAAGTCGAGGGTATTCTGCCGGATCAGGCGGTGACGGTTGTAGACGTGCAATGGTACGGTGGCGACTCGGTTGAGCTGTTCTACAAGCGCGAAGACGGCAGCGCTGGCAACCGCCTTGTCTTTCGCGAAGAAGCCGCCGCCTATCAGGTGAATGCCGCGCCGCGCACCTGGCGTTTCACTGGCGACGGCGCGCGCTTCCGCCTGGTAGCTGAGGCGTACCGCATTCACCTCGCCCACCTTTTTGATCCCGTCCTTGCCGTGCACACCTCGCTCATCGAGCCGCTGCCGCACCAGATTACGGCTGTCTATGGCGAGATGCTCACGCGCCAGCCGCTCCGCTACCTGCTGGCAGACGACCCCGGGGCCGGCAAGACGATCATGGCCGGCCTGCTCATCAAGGAGCTGATCGTGCGCGGTGACGTCCGGCGCTGCCTGATCTGTGTGCCCGGCAACCTCGCCGATCAGTGGCAGGACGAGTTCTGGTTCAAGTTCCAGCTCCGTTTTGAGCTGCTGACCCGCGAGCTGGCCGAGGCCGCCGTCACGGGCAACGTCTTCCAGGAAAAGGACCTGCTGATCATGCGCCTGGATCAGGTGGCGCGCAGCGACGATTTGCTGGCCCAGCTCGGCCGCAGCGAGTGGGACCTGGTCGTAGTGGACGAGGCCCACAAGATGTCGGCCAGCTTCTGGGGCGGCGAGTTCAAGGCGACGATGCGCTACCGTCTCGGCCAGCTTCTGGGTGAGATCAGCCGCCACCTGCTGCTGATGACGGCCACGCCCCACAACGGCAAGGAAGAGGACTTCCAGCTTTTCCTCCAGCTCATCGACCCCGACCGTTTCGCCGGCCGCTTCCGCGATGGGGTGCATCAGGTGGATGTCTCGGACATCATGCGGCGCATGGTCAAGGAAGATCTGCGCCGTTTCGACGGCCGGCCCCTCTTCCCCGAACGCCGGGCCTACACAGTCGATTACGCGCTCTCCCCGGCCGAACGGCAGCTCTACGAAGCGGTGACGGCCTACGTGCGTGAGGAGTTCAACCGCGCCGACGCGCTGCACGACGACCGGCGCAAGGGCACCGTCGGCTTTGCCCTCACCGTGCTGCAGCGCCGGCTGGCCTCCTCGCCTGAAGCGATCTACCGTTCCCTCGTCCGGCGGCGGGAGCGGCTGGAGCGGCGCCTGAAGGAGGTCGAGGCCGGACGCCGGCTGGCCGACCTGATCGACGCAGACGCTGGCCTGGTTGTGGACGAGGACTATCTGGACGACCTGGAAGATGCCCCGGCGGCCGAGGCGGAAGAAATCGAGGAGCGCGTGCTGGACAGCGCCACG
>JAAYYY010000402.1 GCA_012515125.1 Chloroflexota bacterium | reverse complement strand
TTCAACCCGCTGGCGCCGCTGCCCGGTGAAGCGGCCACGCAGACACTCAGACGCTGGCAGCAGTGGTTCGGCGCCATGGCCGTGCATCCGGCCGGACTGGGCCTGCTGGAAAAGGCGCATAAGGAAGGCGTTGGCGATATCCCCGCCCTCGAGCGCTGGCTGGAACAGCCTGAGCAGCAGCACCGACCGGAAGCCGCGCACAGCGTTCAGGCTGCGCTGCGGCGGCTCCTGGCCGACCCGCACATGCGCGAGTGGCTTTCCTGGCCCGGCCAGCCTTTCGCCGGACTGCCGGAGGGGGCGCTTATCTTCACCTGTGCCAGCGACGGCTGGCAGAGGCAGCAGATCGTGAGGGCAGCGCTGCTGGCAGCCTTACAGATTCCCGGCGCGCGTCTGGCGCTGCACGGCCTGCCGTGGCAGCAGGTCACGCCCATCGCGACGGCGGCGAACAGCCGGCTTTTGCTCGCGAACGGCCCACTGTTGTCATCTACGACCGTCGTGCTGGCGACAAGCGAGCCTCCGGGGGCAGCGCTCCTGGCCGAGCGGTTTTTCGGGGGCAGCGGTTCCTGGCAGGAGAATCTACAGCTGCTCGCCACGGGAGAGGCAATCGTGCTTCGTGGCCAAGCGCGGGTGCTCACAACCTGGGGCAGAAAACTTTAAGGTGTGAACACCCGATCTGCCTTGACAGGGCTGTTTTGTGAGTTTACTATATTCGTAACTAGCCTATTTGGGAATATACAAGAGGTCTTCGTGTACAGGACTCCCTTTGTCGGGCGCAGTCGAGAGCTGGAGGTGCTGGATAACCTGTGGCAATCGGCGCGGGCGACACTTCTCATTCTATACGGCCGGCGGCGCGTTGGCAAGACCCGTTTGCTTGCGCACTGGCTGAATGCCCACGAACACGAGGGCCTCTATTGGGTAGCTGAGCCGGCCGCGGCGCTGACTCAGCTGCGCAGCTTCTCCCGGGCGCTGATGAGCTTTATCGATCCTGAGACGGAAGTTCCGGACGACTTCACCTTCGCTACCTGGGAGCAGGCGCTGCGCCAGCTCTCCCTCTACGCGCAAGAACGGCGCATCGCCATCTTCATCGACGAGGTGACCTACCTCATCGACGTCAACCCGGACTTTGTCGGGCTGCTGCAGAAGACGTGGGACCAGTGGCTCAGCCAGTCCAACGTGATGATGGCCCTGTGCGGCAGCCAGATGGGGCTGATGCAGAGCCACCTGCTGGAGTATGAGGCCCCGCTCTATGGCCGGGCCACGGCGCAGGTCAAGCTGCCGCCGCTGCCCTTTGGCACAACGCGCGACTACTTCCCCAATTACGACGCAGCGCAGCGGCTCCAGGTCTACGCCATGTGGGGTGGGGTGCCCGCCTACTGGGAGCGTCTCGACCCCAACCGGCCGGTCCTGGAGAACCTGCGCCTCAACATCCTGCCCTCCCATTCGTGGATGGTCGATGAAAGCCGCATTCTGCTGCAGGACTTCATCCAGGACCTGCACAACTACGTGGGCATCCTGCGGGCCATCGCCGACGGGGAGCAGGCGCTGGGCGAGATCTCCGACCGCACGGGGCTTTCGGGCAGCAAGGCCAGCTTCTACCTGAGCGTGCTGCGCGATACCGGCTTCGTCGAGCGGCGCGTGCCCATCTCGCAGCGTGGCACCGACAGCCGGCGCGGGCGCTACTTTGTCACCGATCCCTACCTGCGCTTCTTCTACCGCTTCCTTTCCTCAAACCAGTCGAAGCTAGCCCTCGGGCAGATGGAGCAGGTTCTGGAGCAGATTGAAGAGCACCTGCCGGCGTTCATCCGCAACAACACGTGGGACGAGCTGTGCCGCGAGTGGTTGCTGCGGGCAAGCGCACGCGGCGAGATCCCGCTGCCTGTAGAGGAGGTCGGCAGCGAGTGGAGTAAGGACTTCGAAGTCGACGTGGTTAGCATCGACGAGTCGGGCTGCAACTTCGTGCTCGGCGACTGCCTATGGGATACAGAGCCGGCCGGACCGGAAGCGCTCCAGGCGCTGGTGGATAAGACTGCGGCGGTGCTCCCGCGCAAAGGCAAGTCAAGCGTCTACTACACGCTCTTTTCCGCATCCGGTTGGACCGACGAGACCCACGCCGCCGCCGAGGCGCTGCTGATGGGCGCCGAGAGCGGGCGTGGGAAGAAGCGCTGGCAGCCGGTAGGCTATCGCCTGCT
>JAAYYY010000401.1 GCA_012515125.1 Chloroflexota bacterium | reverse complement strand
CCTGACCGACCGCGAGCTGGAGGTACTGCGACTGGCGGCGCAGGGATTCACAAATAAAGCGGTGGGTGTGCAGCTGGGGATCAGTGACCGCACCGTCCAGGGTCATCTGGCCCGAATCTACGCGAAACTGGATGCTAACAGCCGCACCGAAGCTGTGATGCGGGCGGTGGCCCTGGGCTGGCTGGATGCCGGCGTAGCGAGCTGAGCGAGCTGTGACCGGTTCCTCGCCAAAAGGCGGATTCCTCTGGCGTGGCTTATCGCTGCAAATGCTCTTGCTCTTCCTGCTGCCGGTAGCGCTTCTTCTGCTGGCTGTGGCGGTCGGCGGCTCCCTGCTGCACCAGACGGCGATGCGCGATCTCGTGGGCGAGCGTGATGAGCGCTCGACCCGCGCCGCTGCAGCGGTGATTAGCGAGCAGCTGGAGCAGAGGGCGGTAGCGGTCAGTATGCTGGCCGAACGAGCGGCGCAGATGGCTGAGCCGGAGCAGGCGCTTGCCGATCTGGCGCCTTTCCTGCCTGAATTTGGCGGAGGTCTGGCGCTCGCTGGCGCTGACGGTCGGTTGCTTGCAGCCCGGCCACATAATCAGGAATGGCATCGATCGCTGGCCGAGCGGCTGCGCCAGCGTGGCGCGCCGGGGCCACCTTCGTTCTTCCTTGTCCCCCTGTCCACGGCGGGAGCCGTCGAGGAGTCGGCGCTCGTCGTCGCCGCTACAGCCAACGCCTTAACTGCGGCCGGCGCCTTTTCTCCGTTTGAGCTGGCCCGGCGGGCCCTCAGTCCCGTATTCCACGGCGGCGAGGCAGCGTCTGCCTTTGTCGTGACAGATACGGGCGAGATTATCTACCATTCCGGCGCGTTGCCCCTGAACACAGCGCTGCTCGACCATCCGGGTGTGGTCAGCGCCCTGCGCGGCGAGAGCGGCACCACGACCTTTGCGGACGAGCACGGCGAGCACGTAGTGGCCTTCAGCCCGGTCACGCCGGTAGGCTGGGCGATGGTCATCGAAGAGCCGTGGCACGCCGTGGCCGATCCCCTATTGCGCACGACAGAGTGGGCTCCCCTTGTCCTGGCCCCTGTGCTGATTATCACGCTGCTCGGCCTCACCTTTGGCGCCCGCCAGATTGTGCAGCCCCTGCAGTCACTGGCCGAAAAGGCAACGTCGCTCGCCTGGGGCGATTTCGACGCCATCGAAGAGCCGGTCGGCGGCATCGTCGAGATACAGCACCTGCAGCGCGAACTGGTGCACATGGCGCAAAAGGTGCGCAACGCGCAACAGAATCTGCGCGGCTTTCTGGGGGCGGTCACGGCCGGGCAGGAAGATGAGCGCCGGCGCCTGGCCCGCGATCTGCACGACGATACAATCCAGGCCCTGATCGCCCTCAACCAGCGCATCCAACTGGCGCAGATGGCCGAGCCAGAAGCGACCCAGCTGGCCGAGATGCAGGAGATGGTTGCCGGCCTGATCGCCGACCTGCGGCGCACCATCCATGCCCTGCGCCCGATCTATCTCGAAGATCTGGGGCTGGTGCCGGCGCTTCACGTCCTGACGCAGGAAGTGGCGGACAGCGCCGGTCTGGCAGTTTCCTTCACGAGCACAGGGGAGCCGCGACGGTTGAGCCCGGAGGTAGAGCTGGCTCTCTATCGCATTGCCCAGGAGGCCCTGAACAACGTCGTCCGCCACGCGGCTGCCCGGAACGCCCGGGTCACACTGGCCTGTCAGGCCGGTGCAGTCAGGCTCACAGTCAGCGACGACGGGCGCGGCTTTGTCGTGCCCGAGAGCCCGGCAGGGCTCGCGCCGCAGGCCCATTTCGGGCTGTTGGGCATCCACGAACGCGCCGAGCTGATTGGCGCCCGGCTGAGGCTGGCGTCCGTTCCAGGCCAGGGAACGCAGGTCGAAGTAGAAGTGGGCGTGTAAGGCGAACCGCTAGCCGAGCGAGCCATCCCTTTCCGGCTTCGTGCCGACGATATTGACCGAACGTTCGATGATTCGGCGGTCGTCCACGTCAGTCTCGTGTGATTGCGGGCACACCGGCCCGCGGCAAGGCTTGTGCGCGACAAGACTCTATAGCCCTAGCCCTATACGGACGCCCACAGATGGTAGCTGCATAGATAGAAGCCTGCATTCCTTCTTGGAGTAGTTGCCGGGTAGTGACGAAACGGGATAATCTTCTTTCGCCAGATACGCGACCTACTTGTGTTCCAACCAGAGGAGAAGATGGAACCTGACACACTTGCGGTCATTCAGCTAACGGGCTGGCTTGCCGCGCTGGGTGCGGCGCTCTATGCAGTGAGCGACGTCCTGCTGTTGGCCCATCATGTCGGGCCGCGAGGGCCAGCGCCGGACGCCGAGCCAGAGCAACTGGAACCGTTTAGCGTCTCGCCGTTTTCCGCTGGCGACCTGATCAAACTGGGCGCACTGCCGGCTTCCCGGGTGGCGTGGGGTGGCCTGCTCGGCGTGCTGAGCACTCCGCTTTTGCTGGCCGGCGCATGGGCGATGTACCAGGCTCTACGCCCAGCGGGTCTGTGGCAGGCGCTTGTTCCGGCTGTCCTTCTCGCTGTAGCCCTGATCCTGGCGCCGTTCGTGCACGGCTCGTTCATCTATATTGAGCTGAACGCGGGCGTACTGGCTCGCCTGCCGGCCGATAGCCGCCAGCTGTTCGGACCCGTATTCCGGTTACAGCAGCGTGTGATGGCCGCAGCGTACGCTGTCATTGTGGTAGCGACGCTCCTGGCTGCGGTGGGCCACAGCTTTGTCGTCGCCCTGTCCGGTACCTCGTTGCCGCGGTGGATGGCGGCTGTGAACCCGGTGACGATGACTGTGTTGTGGCTCGTCATCAGAAAACTGCTGCCCAGGTCAATCGCCAACTACTTTGAAGGCGCCGGCTTCAATATTGGCTTCTTGCTCTTCTTCTTGCTCCTGGCCATTACCGTCCGGGGCAGTTGACCTTAGCACGGGCCGCTACCGCCTCGTGCCGACAACGATGGCCGGGTGGGAGACACCATCGTCCTGCCGCGTGACCGCGGAAAAACCGGCCTGGACCATCAGTTGCACGAGGTGGTCGGGACTGATCGCATAGTATCGAGAGCGCATGACGTGGGTACGGACTGTGGCAGGGTCCGGCTGCAGGTCGTCTTCGACGATGTACATGGAAAAGTCGTACTGGTCACCATCAAAGTCCCAGACCTGGAAGATGAGATAGCGCTTCCCATCTTCGTCCTTGACGGGAAAGGGCTTGAAGATCCTCTTGCCCCGCTCTTCCAGGTCGTACTGGCGCGTGGTGATGATGCAGCCGCCACCCGGGCGGAGGCAGGCGAGCATTGCGCGCAGCGCCTGTACAATATCGCCGTCCGAAAGCAGATGGGGAAGCGAATTGCCTGCAGAGATAACGATGTCGAAGCCGCCGCCGTGCTGTCGGTGGGCATCGCGCATGTCGCAGACGGCGAAGGCGATCGGCAGGTTGCGGGCCTGCGCCTCGCGCCGGGCGCGATCGACAGACTCAGGGGATAGGTCGGATGCGGTTACCCGGTAGCCAAGCCCCGCCAGTGCCAGACTCTGCGTGCCGATTCCGCAAGAAACGTCGAGTACGGCGCCGCTGGATAGGCCCCACTCGGCACGGATGATCCCGTCGAGTAATGCGGCCTGCCGGGCCATCGACTCCTCCCAGTCAGCGTGTATCAGGTGGAAATAGGGGGCCAGCGTGGCGTAGAAGTCGCTCATTCAAAACCCTCCAGCGGCAGCCGGTGCCGCAGGGCACCGCCCGGCCGGTGTATTCAGGTGCCGCTGTGTAATGGGCTAACGATCCAGCCGCGAGCTGCCTACACTTGCTCGCGAAGCAGAGCGCGCAGTGCGGCGAGGTTCACCGGGTCCATATCGACCTCGGCGCCGTCATCACCCGTGCGCGTCTTCGGCGTCTCCAGATGGGCCGGATGGTCAGCCCAGCGCGGATCGTTGAGGAAGTTGGCGAAACCCTCCAGGCCAATCTGTCCTTCGCCGATGTGCTCGTGGCGATCCTTGTTCTCGCCCAGGCCGTGCTTGCTGTCGTTGAAGTGGAAACAACAGATGCGTTCCAGGCCGACGATACGGTCAAACTCGGCCATCGTGGCTGCGTAGGCTTCCGGCGTGCGAATGTCGTAGCCGGCGGCAAAGACGTGACAGGTGTCGAAACAGACGCCCAGCCGCTCGTCGCCGCCGCCGAGGTCGATCAGCTCGGCCAGGTGTTCGAAGCGGTTGCCCAGGGTGCTGCCCTGACCGGCCATGGTTTCCAGGCAGATCTTCACCTCGCTGCCGGCAGTATCGCGCAGAAGCTGGCGCAATGCGCGGCCGATATTGGTCAGGCCGCCCCGCTCATCGCCCGTCGTATAGGCTCCGGGATGGAAGGTCAGGTAACCAGCGCCAATGGCGGTTGCGCGCTCGACCTCAACCCGTAGCGCATCGTACGACTTCTGCCAGAGGACCGGGTCGGCGGAAGCGACGTTGATCAGGTAGCTGGCATGAACGGCTACCGGATGGATGTGGGCGAAGGCTGCCGCGGCCGCGCGGTATTCAGCGATCGCAGCCTCGGTCAGCGCGAGGGCTGCCCACTGCCGATTGCTTTTCGTGAAGATCATGATGCTGTCGCAGGTGGCGTCGGCGCCGCGTTGAAACGCGTTGTGCAGACCACCGGCGACGCTGATGTGGGAGCCGAGTCGCATCTAGGTTTTCCTTCTACGTCCGGACCGGCCAATCTACGGCCGGCCAGGCTGCTTACAGGTCGTATTCGTCGGGGCGGGGCTCGCCCAGAAAGCCAATCGTCTCGCTGCCATCGGGCGAGGAGAGAGCGTCGCCGTCAACGCGCCAGACCCGGTTGCCGGCGGTATCGACAATAAAGCCATCTTCGAGACGGCCGGTCAGTTCGTCGTCCAGTGTATAGAGCAGATTGCCGCGGAGGTAAGCGAACAGCTCACCCTTACGGTCAAACAAGCCTCGGGATGCCATGGTTCACCTCCAGAGATTAGGGGATCTCGTACGTCGCCTGAACGGTATCCTCGGCGTCAAAGAGCGTGACCGTCTCGCCAGACTCCCAGACGGCCGTTTCCAGACCCCAGTAGAGATCCGAAGGGCCATTTTGCCCGGCTTCTGAATGAATCAGGATAGAGGGGCTGCCGGCTGCGGTGCTGCCAAAGAGGGTAATGTCGGTAAAGGTGAAGACGTTGCCGTCCTCGTCGGCGATGTGCCAGTCGCGCAGTGCGAGCGGGCGGGTGCCGCTGTTGGTGAGGCGCACGGCTTCCGCCGCAAGGTCGCCCACGCCGATCACTTCGGTAATCTCGGGCACCGCACTGCCCGAGGGGAGCGGCTCGGTGGGCCGGGGCGTGGGCGGCGCGGCTTCGGTTGGCGCAGTCGTCGGCTCGGCTGTTGGCGTCGCCAGTCCGCCGATGGGGATGATCAGCTCCTGGCCGATGGAGAGCGCGTTGATGTTGACAATGCCATTCGCGGCGACGATATCCTCCAGCGGCACTTCATAGAGCTGGCTGATGCGGCCCAGCGTGTCGCCGGCCTCGACAATGTGCACGGTCGGCCCTTCGCCGGCCGGCTCTTCCGTTGGCGCTGCCTGCTCGGTGGGCGCGTCGCCGGCCGCGGGCGTAGCAGCTTCACCCGCGATCTCCAGAGCAACGCTACCCGGCGTGATCGTCTCGCCCAGCAACGCCAGGGGCGTGATAGACGGCTGCGTTACCTCTGGTGCGCGCCGCTCCCAGAGGAACAGGATGCCCAGGATGACAGCCGCAGAGACGACGACGTTGAGCAGTAGAAACGGCAGCATGCGACGCAGAGACATAGACTTCTCCTCAGAACCTGACCTATTGTAACGCGGCAGGGGTGGGCGGCAAGGAGGCGGGGTTGCCAGAGCGCTCTGTTTTCTTTATGCTGTGGTCAGCTACTCGCCCCATCGCGCTGCTCCATCCCGCATGCAGCGAAGCCAGTAACCTGGCTGACGTGACGCAAACAGATACCCACCGTAATAGTTGGGCCGGCTCCCGTAGCACACAAGCAGTCGCCGACATGTAAAGAATGACCTCCCAGGGAGGTACGTGTATGCTCGCAGAGAAGCAGGTTACGAAGCGAGTCCACGGCTATTGCGCGCTGTGTACGTCGCGGTGTGGCTCGATTGCCGTTGTCGAAAACGGCCGGTTTGTTGCCCTCGAACCGGACCCGTCGCATCCTACAGGACAGGCGCTCTGCGCGAAGGGGCGGGCGGCCCCCGAGCTTGTCTACCATCCTGAACGGCTGCTCTATCCGCTGAAGCGCACCCGGCCCAAGGGCGATCCCGATCCGGGCTGGCAGCGCATCAGTTGGGACGAAGCGTTGAGCCTGATAGCGGAAAACCTGCGCCGGATTGCCGGCGTGCATGGCCCCGAGAGCGTTGCCTTTGGCTCGGCTTCCCCCTCGACCTCAGGGCTTGACGACTCGCTGCAGTGGCTGGAGCGGCTGATGCACGCCTTCGGCGGCCGAAATCTGTGTGTGGCTTTCGAGCTTTGCGGCTGGGGTCGTTATGGGGCGAACATCTATACCTTCGGCGCCAGCGTGCCGGGCAGCTATATACCCGACCTGGAGAATGCCGGCTGCATTCTCTACTGGGGCTACAATCCGAATCTCGCCCGGCTGACTCATGCCACGGCAACGGTGGCGGCCCTACGACGCGGCGCACGGCTGATCGTGGTCGATCCGCGGCGAACGGGCGTCGCCAAGAAGGCCGATCACTGGCTGCGCGTCCGTCCGGGAAGCGACGGCGCGCTGGCGCTGGGCCTCTGCCATGTCATGATCGCGAATGGCTGGTATGACGAGACGTTCATTCGCGAGTGGACGAACGCTCCGCTGCTCGTCCGCGGCGACAGCCGACCTTTCGGAGGCGGGAAGCCCGCAGCAGTATGTGGCCTGGAGTGAGGGCCGTGGCGAGACCGTCCTCTACGACCCCTCCATGCTTCGCTATGGCGTAGACGTGGCGGAGCTGGCTCTTTCGGGGGTTTTTGACGTGGAGACACCGGCCGGTACGGTCGTCTGCCGGCCGGTCTTTGATCTCGTCGCCGACCTGTGCCGCCGCTACCCGCCGGAGCGGGTCGAGGCCATCTGTGGCGTGGAGCGGGGGCAGGTGGTCGCGGCGGCGCGCACCCTGTGGGAGGCCCGACCTGTCGCCTATTATGCCTGGAGCGGCGTGGAGATGCAGACAAATGCCACGCAGATCGCCCGGGCGATTGGCCAGCTCTACGCGCTCACGGGCCGCTTTGACGCGCCGGGCGGTACCGTGCTCTTCGGGGTCGCACCGACGGCCAGTGTGAGCCGGGTAGATCTGCCTGCCGAGCAGGAGCGCCGGCCGGCCCTTGGTTTTCATGAGCGGCCGCTGGGCGGCGCGCGCTGGCAGTTCGTGACGACCGGCGAGCTTTACCGGGGCATTGTGGAGCAGCAGCCCTATGGCATACACGGGCTCGTCAACTTCGGCAGCAACCTGCTCCTGTCGCACGCGGATAGCCTGCAGGGGCGTAACGCGCTGGCGCAGCTCGACTTCTACGTTCACGCCGACCTGTTCATGAACCCTACCGCGGAACTGGCCGACGTTGTCCTGCCGGTCGCCAGCCCGTTCGAACGGGAGGCGCTTAAGGTTGGCTTCGAGGTGAGCCCGGAAGCGCAGGCGCTGGTGCAGCTCCGCCAGCGTGTGGTTGAGCCGCGCGGCGAGTCGCGCTCGGACATGGAGATCATCTTCGATCTAGCCGTCCGGCTCGGCCTCGGCAGCCAGTTCTGGGAGGGAGACATCGAAGCAGCTTACCGCTATCGCCTCGGCCCGTCGGGCGTGACGCTAGAGGCGCTGCGCGAGAACCCGGGCGGTGTGCGGACGCCGGTCGAGACACGTTACCGGAAGTATGCCGAGCCAGTCAACGGCAGGACGAGCGGCTTCAACACGCCGACGCGGAAGATCGAGCTGTATTCGGAGACGATGCTGGAACATGGTTACCCGCCGCTGCCGGAATATGAAGAGCCGCTGGTCAGTCCGGAATCGCGGCCCGACCTCGCCGAGGCGTACCCATTGATCCTCACCTGCGCCAAACACGTCCTGTTCTGCGAAAGCCAGCACCGCAATCTGCCGGGGCTGCGGCGGCAAGCGCGCGAGCCAGAAGTGGAGATGCATCCGTCGGCGGCTGCGGAGCGCGGCATTGCGACCGGAGATTGGGTACGCGTCGCGACGCCGCTAGGCAGCGTACGGGCGCGGGCGCGCATGAACGACTCGCTGGCTCCCGAGGTAGTCTGTGGACAACACGGCTGGTGGCAGGCCTGCCCGGAGATCGGCGCGCCGGGTTATGATGCATTCCATCCGGACGGTGCCAACTACAACCTGATCATCGGCGACACCGCCGTCGATCCGGTCAGCGGCTCCGTGCCGCACCGGGCGTACGTCTGCCAGATCTACCCGGCCTAGAACGACCATGCTCTGGCTGAGCCCGTAGTTCCAGGGCGGGCCGGTCCGAAATCGCCGAGTCGCTTTACAGAGCGCTGTACAGGCGCTATCATCCGGTGTAGGGGAAACGCCTGGTCGCCTGGAGCGACCATGCAAGCGGGTCTAGCGAGGAGGCGTAATATGGCGCGGCAGTGGCGGGTCGCGATCTGCCCGTTGGCGGCAGGGCTGTTACTGGTGGGGCTGGTTTCCATTTTGGCGGCGCCGGGGACCGCAGCAGAAACGGAGGTTGTCGTCGTCTGCCGTGAGCCCGGGCTGCCGATCCCCGATGCCGACGACAGCGGCGCAGTGGATACGATCACGTTCGGCGATGACCTAACCGTGGTCAGCGCGACCGTGGCGGTGACACTTACGAATGTGTGGCTGGGGGATCTGGTCGTGACGCTGGAGAAAGCAGGCGACGGCCCGGCGGTCACACTGCTGGACAGGCTCGGCGTTTGGGAGGGGAACACAGATGGCTGTGGCGCCGAAGAGCTGGCGGCCCTCTTTGCCGACGGCGCGCCGGAGGCGGCGACGGAAAGCTGCGAGCCCGTAAGAGTGAGCGGCGAGCTTCGGCCGGCGACGCCTCTGGCTCTGCTGGCCGGGCGGCGGCTGGCCGGAAGCTGGCAACTCAAGGTTGTAGACCGCGCCGCGGGCTGGACGGGCCGCCTGGAGCGCTGGTGCCTGCGGGTTGAGGCGGCGCCGGCTCCCCAACTGGTCGTGACGCCTGCCGCGCTCGACGCCTGGGTCGCGCCGGGGATGACACGCACCGTAACGGTCACGCTGGCCAACCAAGGGGCTGCCGAGTGGCGGTGGGGCGAGGCGCCGGCGGCGGCAGGCGGGGAGCTGCTACTGGTGGAGGACTTTGAGGATGATCACCTACCACCGCCTGGTTGGGAGGCCGTTCCGGCAACCGGCTGGCAGCGGGTGTCAGGCATGGGCCACAACGGGACACAGGCGGCATTAGTTCCATGGGCAGACGGCGCCCAGGACGTAAGGCTGAACAGCCCGCCGCTGTCGCTGCAGCGCGGGTGGCTGACGATGTGGACGTGGGGAAGCGCCAGCATCTGCGGGGACACGGAACGCTGCGACCTCGAGGTCTATCTGCTGGGCGAGGATGGCGATCCGCTCCTCCTGGGCAGGGCCGACGACGAGTGGCCCGCCGACCATAGCTGGACGGCGCACGCCTGGGAGCTGACCCCGCACTTGCCGGAGGAAGGCAGCGTGCGGATCGTCATCCGCTACGTCGCGGAGCCGCAAAGCGCGCCCGTGCTGATTGACGACGTGCACGTCAGCGGGCTGGCCCGTCCCGCCGGCTGTAACGAGCCTCCCGCGTCGTGGCTGGCTGCCATGCCGCCGGTAGCGCCCGCGCCACCGGGCGGGCAGAGCGCCCTGACGATGTTGCTCGACGCCCGCGCCCTTCCGCCTGCCAGCTACAGCAGCACACTGTGCCTTCCCGGGAACGACCCCAGGGCGCCGCTCTGGCCATTGCCCGTGACCCTGAACGTAGACGGCTGCGCCGCCATACCGCCACCGGCGCCCGACCTGACGATTGAGGAGGGACCGGGCGGCAGCGCCTTACTCTCCTGGACGCCCAAAGCGGGGCAGGCAGCGTACCGGCTCTACCGGGGCAGCCGGCCCTACGAGGAAACGCTGTGGCGGGAGCTATCGGCTGGCGCCCGGACGGCGGTGGATGCAGCGCCGGGAAGCGCTGCTTTCTACCGGCTGGAAGCGGCTAACTGCAGCGGCGCTTACTGGGCCGGAAGCGGGCGTGTGGGCTGGCTTGTCTACAGCCTGGAGCAGGTGACGGGCCAGTCTGGATCCGTTGCGCCGCCCGCCGGACTGCAGGCACCGGCCGGCACGCGTTGGCATGCCGTTACCGTGGCGCTGGATACGGGCGGCCGGCTGGCCCGCGCCTCTGATCTGCTCGCCGCGATTCCGGGGAGCAGAAGGGTGATGCGCTGGTCGGCGCCGGACCAGAAGTTCGCGGTCTATGCGCCGGCCGACCCGGCGACCGATTTTGCCCTGCAGCTCGGCGACCCGCTCTTTGTCCTGCTGGACGAGCAGGCCGGCCCGACTTTCACGCTGGTAGGCGATGTACCTGAGCCGGGCCAGGTGGGCTTCGAGATGGTGGGCGGCGCACCGTGCCGCTGGCACCACATTTCGCTGCCGCTGGAGCAGGGCGCGGTGAGAGACACGCAGGCGCTGGCCGAGGCGATACGCGGCCCGGACGAGCGAGCCGTCGAACAGCTTCTGCAATGGGACGCCGCCATCCAGAACTTCGTCTACTGGGTGCCCGCACCGCTGGGCGGCGACGGCGGACTGGGTACGAGTTTCGCTACGTCGATCGGACACGACTACTTCGTCTGCCTGAATCGCGAGGTGACGTGGCCCTGACGGCAGGGCAAGAGGAGCAGAAGTCATCATGAGAAGGCGTGCAGCCATCCTTCCCATCCTCGTCCTTGCGGCGGTATTTATCCTGGCGCACCAGTCCGAGCTGTCCGCCGTCCAGGATGGCTACGTGAGCGCCGCAGCGCCATCGGCCAGCTACGGCAACGCGGATTCATTATCCGCGGCTTCCGGCGGCCTCACTTCGTGCGCTCCGAGTGAAGTCAGCTACCTGCGCTTTGACCTGGGCGGGCTGGCCGAGGGGCCGGTTCGGGACGCAGCCCTCGTGCTGGAGACGACCTACGCGGCCGGCGGCAACAGCGGCAACCTCGTGCTCTACGCGGCCCCCGATACCCTGGCGGGCGAGGCAACACCCTGGCAGGAGGCGGCCCTGACGTGGAGCAACCGGCCCGGCCTGGCGGGCATGGCGCGCCTCGCGTCCGTCGCCGTGCCGGTCAGCGCCGGCGCCGTCAGGCTGGAGAGCCGGGCGCTGGCGGCGCTGGTGAATCGGGAGGCCTCGTTCGGCGGTGCCCGGCCAGGCGACGACGTGCTCAGCCTGGCGCTACAGATTGAAGACTGTACCGGGCCGAACAGCGTCGTGCGCTT
>JAAYYY010000400.1 GCA_012515125.1 Chloroflexota bacterium | reverse complement strand
TGTGGCCTCACTACTCTGGAAGACGCCATGTTTGCGGCGGATGCCGGCGCCGATTACCTGGGCTTCATCCTCTGGCCCGGCAGCAAGCGGGCTGTCGCCGCGGAGACGGTCACTCGTATCGTCACGGCGCTGCGGAACCGCCCCGGCTGCCCGTTGCTGGTGGGCGTCTTCGTCAACGCGGAGCCGGACCAGGCGGCTGACCTGCTGGAGAGCTGTGGCCTCGACCTGGCGCAGCTAAGCGGGGAGGAGCCGCCGGCGCACGTCGGCGATCCGGCGTCGCCGCTGTACGGGCGGGCGTACAAGGCGCTGCACCCGTCGAGCCTGGCGGAGGCCGAGGCCGAAGCGGAATGGTACGCGGCGCCGGAACCAGCAGCGGACGGGCCGGCCCTTCTGCTGGATAGCTACCATCCTGTGCTGCGCGGCGGCACGGGCGAGACTGGCGATTGGGCCGTGGCGGCAGCGGTGGCGGCGCAGGTGCCGCGCCTGATGCTGGCGGGCGGCCTGACCCCGGACAACGTGGGCGAGGCCGTGCGCCGGGTGCGCCCTTTCGCCGTAGACGTGGCCAGTGGCGTGGAGGCAGCGCCCGGACAGAAAGAGGAAGCGAAGGTGCGCGCCTTCATCCACAACGCGAAGGAGGCGGCGCGATGAACCACGACCGGCCGTTCCGCACGCTGAGCAGCCGCGTGGCCTGGGCCTGCCCCTGGTATCAGGTGCGCCAGGACGTCATCCGCCTGCCTGACGGCAGCGAGGGCATCTACAACGTCGTCGAGCATCCCGGCGCGGTGTGGATTGTGCCGGTGACGGCGGAAGGCGAGGTGGTGCTGCTCTATCATTACCGCTATACAGTCGATGACTGGTGCTGGGAGGTTCCTGCCGGGGGCCTGAAGGCGGGGCAGCTACCCGACGAGGCGGCCCGCGCGGAACTTGCCGAGGAGATTGGCGGCGAGGCCGCCGAGTGGCGCTACATCGGGCCGTTCTACGGCAGCAACGGCATCAGCAACGAGCTGGGGCACATCTATCTGGCGCGCGGCGTGACGCTGGGGCAGCCGCACCACGAGGCTGCCGAAGTGATCGAGATCCACCGCGTGCCTGTTGCCGAGGCGCTGCGCATGGCCCAGGCCAACGAGATCAGCGACGGGCCGAGCGCGCTGGCGTTGTTGCTGTGCGCGCCCTACCTGCAAGGAGATGGCGCGTGATGATGCCTGACGAGCGCGGCAAGTTTGGGCCCTACGGCGGGCAGTTCGTGCCGGAGACTCTCATGCCGACGCTGGCGGAGCTGACGGCGGCTTACGAAGAAGCGCGACAGGACCCGGCTTTCGTGGCCGAGCTGGAGGAGCTGCTCAAGAGCTACGTGGGCCGGCCCACGCCGGTCAGCTACGCGCGGCGGCTGAGCGAGCGGCTTGGCGGCGCGCGCATCTATCTGAAGCGCGAAGACCTGACGCACAGCGGCGCGCACAAAATCAACAACGCGCTTGGGCAGGCGCTGCTGGCCCGGCGCATGGGCAAAAAGCGCATCGTCGCCGAGACGGGGGCCGGGCAGCACGGCGTCGGCAGCGCGACGGCCTGCGCGCTGCTCGGGCTGGAGTGCATCGTCTACATGGGCACGGTAGATATCGCCCGGCAGCAGCCCAACGTGGCGCGCATGAAGCTGCTGGGCGCGGAGGTGCGCCCGGTGAGCAGTGGCAGCCGCACGCTGAAGGACGCTATCAACGAGGCCATCCGCGACTGGGTGACGAACGTCGAAGGCACCCACTACCTGCTCGGCTCGGTGCTGGGCCCGCACCCCTATCCGCTGATGGTGCGCGATTTCCAGAGCGTGATTGGCCGGGAAGCGCGGCAGCAGATTGTGGAGATAGCCGGCCGGCTGCCCGACCTGATCATCGCCTGCGTCGGCGGCGGCAGCAACGCGATGGGCATCTTCCACGCCTTCCGCGACGACGAGCCGGTGGCGCTGATCGGCGTGGAAGCGGGCGGTGAGGGCATCGCCAGCGGCAAACATGCGGCCCGTTTCGCCGATCCCAACGTCGCCCGCGTCGGCGTCCTGCATGGCACGAAGAGCTACGTCATGCAGACGGAGGACGGGCAGATTATGGAGACGCACAGCATCAGCGCCGGCCTGGACTACCCGAGCGTAGGTCCGGAACACGCCTGGCTGCGAGACCAGGAGCGCGCCGGCTACACCTACGCGACCGACGAGGAGGCGCTGCACGCCTTTCAGGTTCTCTCCGAGACGGAAGGCATCATCCCCGCGCTGGAATCGGCGCACGCCGTGGCCGAGGCGATCAAACGCGCTCCTACCATGTCCCCGGACGAGATCATTCTCGTCAATCTGAGCGGGCGGGGCGACAAAGACCTGGACACGGCGATCCGGGCGCTCGGGCTATAGACCGGTGACGATGACAGAGCCGGCCGTCCATCTGGACAATCTGGCGAAGGTTTATAGGGTGTACGAGCGCGAGGCGGGGCTGGGCGCGGCGGTGCGCAGCCTGGTGCGGCGCAAGAGCCACGACGTGCGCGCCGTAGACGGCATCAGCTTTGACGTGGCGCCCGGCGAGATCGTCGGCTTCCTCGGGCCGAACGGCGCGGGCAAGACGACGACGCTGAAGATGCTCTCCGGCCTGCTCCATCCCACATCGGGCGAGGTCTGCGTGCTGGGCTACGAGCCATACCGGCGGCAGCGAGAGTTCCTGCGCAATATCGCCCTGGTGATGGGGCAGCGCAACCA
>JAAYYY010000399.1 GCA_012515125.1 Chloroflexota bacterium | reverse complement strand
TCGTCGGCGTTGTGCGCGAGCGTCACCGCCCGGGCGCCCAGCTCCGCCGCCAGCCGCCCGAAGAAATCATAGCGGGCGCGGCGGCCCGCCTCCTCGACGGTCAGGCCCGACCCCTGAGCCAGGCTGGCGACGTCCACCCGTTCGACGGTGCAGGGCACGCCGTATGCTTCGGCCATCGACGCGACCCGGGCTGCTTCCCCGGCCGATTCGGGGCGCAGGGCATGGTCAAGGTGCGCCGCGTGCAGGGGATGATCGTCTGGCGCCGCACCGGCAGCGGCCATCAGGTGCAGCAACACGAGGCTATCCGGGCCGCCGCTCAGGGCGACGAGCAGCGGCGAACCGGGCGCGAGGATAGCGCCATAATTGTGGAAGAAGCGGGCGACATGCTCAGCCAGGTCCATCACAACAAAAAAGGCCCGCCGGCACGGGCCAACCTGTAGGGCGGGTGGGATTCGAACCCACACGGGGTCGCCCCCGGCGGATTTTAAGTCCGCTGCGTCTACCATTTCGCCACCGCCCCACTGCGGCGCAACAAGCGGTCATTATAGCATAGCCAGGAGCCGGTTGCGAGTTGCCTGAGACCCGGCTGAGGTTCGGGGATGACAGGAAGACGCAATTGCATATAATCAGCTTATCCCAGGCAAGCGTGCCCCTGGTCATGGGGAGACGTCATCAGGGAGAAGCGGCGCGCCAGAGCACAGGACACCATGACGAAGGAAAATCAGACCAGCCAAGATAGGAGTGAACTGGATCTCAACCTGGCCGAGCTGGACGTGATCTATCGTACGGCGCCGGTCGGCCTCTGCGTGCTCGACCAGGAGCTCCGGTACATTCGCATCAACGACTGGCTGGCAGAGATCAACGGCTATCCACCAGAAGCCCATATCGGCCGCACGGTGCGCGAAATGGTGCCCAAGCTGGCCGACAAAGTGGAGCCGCTGTACCGCCAGGTTCTGGAAACCGGCGAACCGCTGCTCGGTATTGAGATTCGCGCCGAGACAAACCGCTACCCCGGCGTCGAGCGCGTCTTCAAAGACCGCTACCATCCCCTGCTGGACGCGCATGGCAACGTCGTCGGCGTGAATGTCGTCGTCGAAGAGGTCACCGAGCTGAAGCAGGAAGAGGAGATGCGCCGGATCAGCGAGGCGCGCTTCCGTGCCCTGGCTAATTCCATGCCCCAGCTGGTGTGGACGGCCGATCCTGATGGCTCCGTCGATTATTACAACGAACGCTACCGGGAGTTTGCGGGCATCTCGCCGCAGCCAGACGGTAGCTGGCAGTGGGCGGCCGTTGTCCATCCCGACGATCTCGCTCGCACGGCAGACGCCTGGCGCCATGCAGTGGCGAGCGGCGAGCAGTACGCCGTCGAACACCGTGTCCAGCGTGCCGACGGCAGCTACCGCTGGTATCTGAGCCGCGGCGAGCCGGTACGGGATGAGGCGGGCCGGATCGCCAAGTGGTACGGCACAGCCACCGATATCCACGAACTCCGAATCACACAGCAGGCCCTGCGCGAGCTGAACGACACGCTGGAGAGGCGCATCAGCCAGCGTACCCGGTCGCTGGAAGAGGCACACCAGGCGATGCAGAAGGCGCGCGATCTCTTCTACACCCTTTTCAGCGCCAATCCGATCCCAACCGTGATCACCCGCCCGGAAGACGGCCTGGTCATCGACGCCAACGATGCCTTCCTGCACTTCTACGGCTTTAGCCGGGAGGAATTCGTCGGTAGCACGACGTTGGAGATGGGCATCTACTGGGATCCGGCCGATCGCGCGTCGCTCATGGAGACGATCACCAGGGGAGGGCACGTGCACGAGGTCGAGCTGCGGCTCAAGAGTCGCAGCGCGGGCGTGCGCACTGTCCTGGCCTCAATGGAGCTGGTGGAAATCAATGGCGAGTCGCTGGTTCTGGCCGTGTTCTTTGACGTGACTCCGCTGGTTACAGCGCAGACGCAGATCCGCCACCTGGCTTCCGAGCTTTCCCTTGCCGAGGAACGAGAGCGGCGCCGCATTGCGCAGATCCTGCACGACGATATCCAGCAGATGCTCGTAGCGGTCCAGATCATGCTGCAGATGCAATCCTGGGATAGTGAGACGGAAGGCGAGCGTGAGGCGCTGAAAAAGGCCGACGAATACCTGGCCCAGACGCTTACCGCCACGCGCGAACTCAGCTCCGAGCTGAGCGCCCCCGCAATCACCAGCCGGGCAGTGCAGGACAGCCTCGCCCTGCTGGCGAGCTTCATGGAAGAGCGCTACGGCCTCGTCGTCGCGCTTAGCGCCGGCGAAGCGGGCGAGATTGCCGACGAGGACCTCCGCGGCGTTGTCATTCGCCTGGTGCGCGAGCTGCTCTTTAACGTGGTCAAACATGCCGGCGTTCGTAGAGCGCAGCTCGCAGCCTGGCGCGAAGGTGATGACCTGTTCATCTGTGTCAGGGACAAAGGGCAGGGCTTGGTTCCACAGATGCTCGACCCGGAACGTACCGGCGCCGGTCTTGGGCTGGCCAGTATGGGCGAGCGGCTGGCGCTCTTTGGCGGAGAGCTCGACGTTGATGCCGCGCCGGGAAGCGGCACAAAGGTGACGATCCGCGTGCCCGTCAGCAAGGCCAGGTCAGGGGTCGCCGCCTACTGATACAGTCGCAGCCGCAAGCCCGGCGCCTGGCGCTGCCCGGTCCTGAGGGAACAGGTTCGCGCCGGGCAGGCTGGGCGTTGGCGTTGGCTCGGCAAGCAGGTCGAACCAGTTCCTTGTCTCCCCGGCTTCGTCCTCCGAAGTCGTGTCACCAGACCGGGGGAAGTTGGTCAAGCGGAGCATGGCGTCCGTGTGGTTGGTCCAGGCGTAGATTGTCGCCCAGGTGCCGGCGACGACAAGAACCGCCGTTCCGGCGACGACCCACCAGCGCCGCGAGAGCGTGGCCGTGTCGTGGTAAGCGCCGCCCCCGGTGCGCTCAAAGCGAGGCGCCAGCAGGTAGCCCAGGATAAAGCCCGAGACAAGACCGCCCATGTGCGCGGCGTTGTTGATGCTGACAACCGTGACGCCAATAATGATGTTGATGACGATGATCCGCAGAATCTGGCTGCGCGCCGCTCGCCCCGCCTCGCCCAGGCGGTCCCGGTGAAAGAACAAAAAGGCCAGCTCGGCGCCTAGAATGCCAAAGATGGCGCCGCTGGCCCCTGCCGAAAACTCCATCACGCCCCGCCAGAAAAAGCTGACCACGTTGCCGAGCAGCCCCGCGCCCAGATAAATGGCTGCAAAACGGCCCTGCCCAAAGCCGACCTCGATCTCTCGCCCGATTGAGTAGAGCGCAAAGCCGTTGAAAAGAATGTGGGCGATGCCTATATGTACGAACATGGCCGTGAACAGGCGCCATAGCTCCCCGGCGAAGAGCAGGGGCCCGTAGGTAGCGCCGAAGCGGACCAGCACGGCGGGGTTTGTCGAGCCACCGGCCAGCTCCTCCAGGACGAAGATGACCAGGATGATCGCCAGCAGCCCATACGTAAGTCTGGGCTGTGCCGGCGCGGCCCGTGTGGGGCGGGCGGCCTGTTCGCCCAGCCGGCTCTGCAGCTCGTTCAGGCAATCGGGGCAGAGGTAGCCCACATTCGTGGCCCGCACACACTCGTCGCAGATGGGGCGTGCGCAGCGCGCGCAGCGCAGGTCGGTTTCGCGATCAGGGTGGCGGTAGCAGACGGGCGCCGCGCCGGTAAATGGGCCGCTAACGGGTTCGGTCATCAGGTTCCTTAGGTAGGAACCCTATTAGGCCACAACTCCCCCGGCTTGTCGAGGCATCAGTGGAAAGAGGCCCTCAGGGCGCCCCTTTGACTGCGGAGATAGGAGATGGCAGTTACTGATTGCCGGGCTTGCGGCCGGTCCCTTCTGCCTCGCCGGACGCCCGACGTGTCTGGTTGGCGAGTTCTTCGAGCGCCTCGCCGCCTTGCTGTGCCGTGCGGCTCTGTTGCAGTTGCCCTTCGCCGGCCGTTTCGACGGCCTGTTTCGCTTCCTGCTTCACGTCCTCAAAAGCCTGGCGGGCGGCATCCGTCACCTCTTCGGCCACTTCTCCGGCCTGTGCTCTGGCCCGCTTCGCCGTTTCCTCGGCGCGATCGACAAGCTGGTCGCGGTAGTCGCCCATCAGTTCGTCTTCCGTATCGGTACGCGGTACAGCCAGCCCGATTTTGCCCGGTCCACAGCCTGCTCGACGCGCTGCTCGGCCTTGAACTTCAGCAGCTCCAGATCGAGCCGCGCCTGGATGGCGTCAATCGTCTCGCCCATATCGCGGCGCGTCTGTTCGATCTGTGCTTCCAGCGCAGCAGGAGCGTCGGCCGGAGTAGACCGCTCATATCCGGCGCCTACTGAACCTGTTGTTTCAGCCATTCTGCGTTCTCCTCCAGCGTCTCTTTCGTGCGCTGCGGCACCATGTTCATTTCCTTGAAGCGGTTAACG
>JAAYYY010000398.1 GCA_012515125.1 Chloroflexota bacterium | reverse complement strand
GCCCATCGTCGTGCGCCTGGCGACGCGCCGCCATGCGCTCGGCATTACAGGGACCATCGCCCTTGACCACGCGCCAGAACTCGTCCCAGTCGATAGCCCCATACCGCCAATGGCCCGTATCCGGATCATAACGAAGGTCTGGATCGGGAACGGTAAGGCCAAGCTGGTGCAGCTCGGGCACAAGCTCGTCCACAAACTCCTGACGCAGCTCGTCATTCGTGCGCGTTTTGATGCCCCAGCGAATCAGGACGGGGCTATTTGTGGATTGGTCGTCGGGCAGGCCGAACATCATCAGCGTCGGCCACCACCAGCGGTTGATAGCATCCTGCACCATCTGGCGCTGGGCCGGCGTGCCCTGCGCATAGAGGATGACCATCTCTTTGCCCTGCTTCATGTGGAAGCCTTCCTCGGCGCAAATGCGAACCATAGCGCGCGAATAGGGGCCATAGGAGCACTGGGCCAGCATCGTCTGGTTCTTGATGGCAGCGCCGTCCACCAGCCAGCCGATGACGGCGTTATCCGCCCAGGTCAGCGTGGGGTAGTTGAAGACACTGGCGTATTTCGCCCGGCCTTCCAGCAGGTCGGCCAGCATTTGCTCGCGGGTGACGCCCAGCGTTTCGGCAGCGTGGTAGAGGTACTGGCCGTGCCCGGCCTCATCCTGCACCTTGGAGAGCAGCACCATCTTGCGCCGCAGGCTGGGCGCGCGCGTGATCCAGGCGCCCTCCGGCAACATGCCCACAATTTCGCTATGGGCGTGCTGGGAGATCATGCGGATCAGCTGCCGCCGGTATTCTTCCGGCATCCAATCGCCCGGCTCAATCTTCTCGCCGCGCGCGATACGGACTTCAAAAGCCTGAAGCCTGTCCAGATCGGTTGTTTCGGCCGTATTCATAAGGACTCCATCACCGGATAATGCCCATCACTGTGCCACCTGATTAGGACGGGTGTAGCCTCCAGTATAGCACAAGTGAATCTCGTAAAGAATTGGGCGCTTTTCCTTCAGTTACCCCGATTTGCCCCCTAAGAGCGGTTTTGGCCGACATAATGTATCGGCATATGTATCTTTCCCTATATCCCGATGTATTGATTTTAGGGATGCGCCACATTAAGCTAAGGAGTGTTCAAGAGCAGTGTCTGTGCAACTGTGCATAGGCTGGCAGTACAGGCAAATGAAACCTGAACAAAACCACTAAGGAGGTAGAAACATTATGCTTTGGGAAATAATTGCGTGGATCATCATCGGCGGCCTCGCCGGTTGGATCGCCAGCATGATCATGGGCACGAACGCGTCCATGGGCCCCATCGCCAACATCATCGTTGGCATCGTGGGCGCCGTAATCGGCGGTTTCCTGGCCGATTTGCTCGGCCTGGCGCCGGAAGATGCTAACGCGTTTAACCTGTGGTCGCTCATTGTGGCGATCGTGGGCGCCGTCATCTTGCTCTTCCTGATCGGGCTGATCCAGCGGCGGACCTGACCGCCTGTTATGGAAATGCAAACTGACTCCCCTGTGGGAGTATGATACAAAGGGGCGTCCCCTGGGCGCTCCTTTTTTATTCCTCCGCGCCGCTTGAATCCTCCAGCATCTCGTCCATATGATCGAGCATGTCTTCTATGGTCGCGATGACTTCCTCGTCAACTTCGCTGTAGCCGCACTGCTCGCATAGCCAGATAGGCACATCCTCCACGATCAGGTCATCCCCATCCTCAACCGGCACGATATAGTCCTGCAGAGTCTCCTCCATAGGCGCCTTGCAGACGGGACAGGGCCGGGTGGGTTTCTCTTCGTTCATCGAGCCTCCTCTGGGTGCAACAAATCGCGGAGGGCCGCCTCCAGCGTCGGGAAACGGAACTCAAAGCCCATCGCCTGCAGCCGTTCGGGAACGACGTGGCGCCCTTCCAGCACGAGACTGGCTACCTCACCCAGCGCCAAACGCATGGCGAAGGCGGGCAGCGGGAAATAGTGCGGGCGGCCCAGAACCCGGGCCACTGTCTTGCCGAACGTGCTGTTCTGCGCGCTCTCCGGCGCGACGGCGTTGATTGGCCCGTGGGCCTCAGGGCGCTCGACGACGAAGCGGATGACGCGCACGAGATCTTCCAGGTGTATCCAGGACCACCACTGCCGGCCGGCGCCAAACGGGCCGCCCACGAACAGCCGGTAGGGCAGGAGAACGCGCGGCAACATGCCGCCCTTCGTGCTCAACACAACCCCGGTACGCAGAACCGGCCGGCGCACCCCGTACTCCTCGACAGGCGCCGTGCTGGCTTCCCAATCGACGACCACGCTCGACAGGAATCCCTCTCCCGGCGGGTCTGATTCGGTGAAGCGCCCGCTCTCATGAGCGGGGTAATAATCGGTGCCGGAGATCTGCACGACTACCTGGGGTTTTGTCGCCGCGTTCCTGACTGCCTCGACCACGGCCCGACCGGCGTCCAGACGGCTCTGCCGGATGCGATGCTTCTTTTCTGCCGTCCAGCGGTCGGGGATGAAATGCTCGCCGCCGATACTCTCGCCTGCCAGATTGACGATAGCGGTAGCGCCGTCGGCCAGCTCGCCCCAGCCGTCGGCGCTCATCGCATCCCAGCCCACGGCGCGCACGTCAGGCGGCAAAACCCGCACCCTGCCGGGCGAGCGGGTCAATACAATCACCTCGTGTCCATCGGCGGCGAGACTGGCGCTCAGAGCGCCGCCGATCATGCCCGTTCCTCCGGTAATGATGACGCGCATAATGATTTCCTCAGCCGGCCAGGGCGCACGCAACGTTTCTTGTTCGTCGTCAGGACGATTTTAGCATGAGGGTCAGACGCTGTCAGCACGGCGCCTGCCGCCCGGCAGACGCGGCACAACAACGCAGCGAGCTTTTGCGTTATACTGGCGCCATGTCCGCCGACGCCTACAGCCGCCTCGCTCCCTACTATGATCTGCTCCATGCCAGCCTGACGGAGGACATCGGCTTCATCCTGGCGCTCGCGGCGCGCAACCGTGGCCCGGTGCTGGAGCTGGGCTGCGGTACGGGCCGGGTTCTGTTGCCGCTGGCCCGCGCCGGCTGCCGCGTTACCGGCGTCGATAACTCGGTGGCGATGCTCGACCGCGCGCGCCGGCGCCTGGCGAAGGAGCCTGCTTCGGTGCGCGACCGGGTGAGCCTGCTGGCCGGCGATATGACGCGCGCCATGCTGGCTCCGGCGACCTTTGAGCTGGCCATCGTTCCCTACAACACCTTAATGCATCTGGCGCCGGCAGAGGGCGCGGCGGCGATCCGGGCCATTGCCCGCCAGCTCCGGCCGGGGGGCTGCCTCTTCCTGGATCTGGCGAATCCTTTCGCCGTCGAGCAAGCCGCCGCCGACCGGCTGCTTTCTCTGGAGCGCATTCTCACGGACCCGGAAAGTGGAGCGACGATTGTCGTTCTGGCGGCGAGCCAGCTAAAGCAGGCGGCGCAGCTACTGAACATCAACTGGCTGTTCGACGCCAGCCCGGCCGTTGGCGGGCCTGTGGAGCGCACCGTGGTCCAGGTCGCCTACCACTACTACTATCCGCACCAGATAGACCTCCTATTCCAGGAGGGTGGATTGCAGCTTGAAGCGCTGTATGGGGATTACACTGAAGAGCCGTTTGACGAGTCGGCCAGCCGGATGCTGGCGCTGGCGCGCAAGCCCGCCTAGCCACGCATAATGTTGCCGTCAGAGATAGTCAGCGTGACTTCCGGTTCCGGCGAAGCGTCGGCCAGACGGAGGCGGATAAAGGCCGCGGGCGCGTAATAGGTGACCCAGATGCCGGCAAGAAAGTAGCGCAAGAAGCGCAGCGGCACGGCCAACCAGAGCGGCTCGTCCGGGAATATCAGGGCCAATCCCCGCCAGAGCAGGAGCGTCACGGCGATGCCCAGGAGATAGCGCGCCACCCGCCTGAGCAGCGAGCCATCGACGACGAAGTGGATGCGCGACGCCTCCATGATGAAGCCAATGCCCAGGCTGAAAAGAATAGCCAGCCCCGTCGTAACGTCTTCAACGCTCTGGCGTTCGGCTGCGGGGAGGTGCCCGGCCCAGGCGACGTCGCCATCAGGCGCGCCAATCAGCAGGCGCACAAAGAGATAGACGACAGTGAAGAACAGCGGCAGCAGGATGATGAAGAGCAGCCGCTGGCCCAGGATGCGGTTGCGGAAAGGCTCCTGGAAGTAGCGCAGCCAGATCAGGTAACCGGCGAGCAACAGCAGGCCGATGAGCGCGCCGGCGGCGACGTCTTGCAGGAAATGCACGCCCAGAAAGAGGCGGCTGAGCGCCATCAGCAGGATGCCGACGACCGCCACCACCCAGGCCCAGGTCCTGCGAACCCAGTAGGCGACGAAGGGATAGAGCGCTGCGGCGGTCTGCACGTGGTTGCTCGGCAGGCCATATTGGACTTCTTCATCAAGGCCCACGTCGCCGTCGAGCCAGAAGGGCCGGGGCAGCCGTAGAGCGTGTTTGACGACGGCGTTGACGACGTTCGACAGAGCCAGCAGGTAGGCGAGATGTTTGCCCAGGCGCTTGTCGATGGTCCAGTAGATCAGCGGGATGACGGCGAGGAAGACCTCAAAACGGCCCAACTGGCTGATGAATGCTAGAGCAGCTTCCAACTGCGGATAATTGGCCTGGAGCCAGCGTATAGCCTCCAGGCTGGCGTCGTACAGCACGTCCACGTCAGTTTTCCTGCCTCTCGAGAGCCCTTTCCCTCGTGGAGAGCCTCTCCCTCCGAGAGACCCTCTCCCTCCAGCGGGGCGAACTGGCAGTCGCTCCACATCAGGCCGATTGTAGCGAGCATTAGAACGGCGTCAACCTTTTTCTCCAGGGGCCGGGGTCTGTTGCGCCCCCTGACGGGGCGACTATACTTGTCAGATGAGCAACCGATGAGGATCAGATGAGAGACCGACATCCCACCGGCCGTTCTTGCTCATAGGAGAAATGCTATGACCGCCAAAATACTCGTCGTTGACGACGAAGAGCGCATCCGCCAGTTCCTGCAACGAGGACTGGCTTTTGAGGGATACCGGGTAGAAACGGCTGCCGACGCGCAGGAGGCGCTGGACAAGGCGCGCGACGATCCGCCAGACCTCGTACTGCTGGACCTCATGCTGCCCGGCATGGACGGCATCGAAGTCTGCCGGCGCCTGCGCATGGTAACCGAGGTTCCTATTCTGATGCTGACGGCTAAGGAGGCCATCGAAGATCGCGTAGCCGGACTTGATGCCGGCGCCGACGATTACCTGGTCAAGCCTTTTGCCTTCGACGAGCTGCTGGCGCGCGTCCGTGCCCTCTTACGCCGCGCCCAGCCCACCCAGCCGCAGGTCTACCGCTTCGCCGACCTGGAGCTGGACACCGGCACCCGGCGCGGGCGGCGCGGCGACCACGTTTTCGACCTGACGGCCAAGGAGTACGAACTGCTGGAGCTCTTTATGCGCCACCCACGGCAGGTGTTGACACGCGAAGTCATTTTTGACCGTGTCTGGAACTACGATTTTGGGGGCGAGAGTAATATCATCGAGGTCTACGTGCGCTATCTGAGGCAGAAGACAGAAGCCGATGGCCGGCCGCGCCTGATTCACACCGTTCGTGGCGTCGGCTATGTGCTGCGCGAAGAGTAGCCGGCCTGCACCGCCATTCTGTTCGCCCCTCACTCACCTGACCACGAGGGCTGGAAGGGATCGTCGGCAGGTGATATTGTCCGGGCTGTGGTGGCCCAATAGCCCGGCGCCGCGCTTTCCTTGCGATGATCCGAGACCGCCTGACTGCCATCTACACAGCGATTTTCCTGTTCGCCTTCGTGGCCTACACGGCGGTCGTCTATGCGGTTCCCCGCACCCTCCTGCTGCGGGAGATTGACAGCAGCCTGGAAGACACAGCCGAGCTGGTGCTGGCGGGCACCCAGGTTTACCAGAATAGAGACCTTTACTCGCTGATCATCCCCACCCAGGAAGCGGACACGTTCCGGCGCGCCAACACCTTCATTATGGTTGTCACGCCGGAGGGCGAAATCCTGGCTCGTTCCGACAATCTGCGCGATTTCACCCAGCCGCTCGATCCGGGAGCCGTAACGGAGGGGCTGGAGGGGTTGCAGACCATCAGCTATGGCGAGCAGGTTATCCGCGTGCTGACGGCTGCCGTACAGGTGGAGGAGGAAGACCGCTCGCAGCTCGTCGGCTATTTACAGGTTGCCCAGGTTATGGAAGAGTTTGAAACGTTCAACCAGCTGGTCATTGCGGCGGCTTTTCTCGGCCTGGCCGCCGCCACGGCTTCCGCGTTCGTCGCCACGCTGATCTCGCCGCGCCTGTTCCGCCCGCTGGAGGAGATTGCGCGGCTGGCGGGGCAGATCAGCCGGGCCGATGACCTGAGCCGGCGGCTGCCAGATACGGGCCGCGACGACGAAATCGGGCAGCTTACGCTGGCTCTGAACCAGACGCTGGCCCGGCTGGAGGAGCTATTTACGGCGCAGCAGCGCTTCCTCGCCGACGTCTCTCACGAGCTGCGCACGCCGCTGACGACCATCCGCGGCAACGTCGATCTCATGCGGCGCATGGGCGGCGCCGACGACGTCTCGCTGGACGACATCGAGGCCGAGCTGGAGCGGATGACCCGCCTGGTCAACGATCTGCTCCTGCTGGCCCGCGCCGACGTGGGCAGCCTGCCGGTGACGACGGAGACCGTAGAGATGGATACGCTTTTGCTGGACGTGTACCGGCAGGTGAAGGCTTTGCGGCCCAAAGTCGAGGTGACGCTGGAGGAAGTTGACCAGGTGCAGGTTACCGGCGACAGCGACCGGCTGAAGCAGCTCATCCTGAACCTCGTAGACAACGCCGTGAAGTACACGCCGGCCGGCGGGCAGGTCTTCCTCAGCCTGCATAAGGACGAGGGTTACGCCGAGCTGACGGTGCGCGACACAGGCATTGGCATTCCCGAGGAAGATTTACCCTTCATCTTCGACCGCTTCTACCGCGTGGATAAGGCCAGGGCCCGGGCCCACGGCGGCTCTGGCCTGGGCCTGTCTATCGCGCGCTGGATCGTGGACGTACACAAAGGCACGCTCACGGTAGACAGCAAGGTAGGCGAGGGGACGACGTTCACTGTGCGGCTCCCGCTCCGTTCCCCATCTTCAGAGCCGCCCGAGGCGCCGCCGGCCCAGCACAACCAGCCTTCGCTGGCGCCGGGTCGGCGCTAGCGAAGGCGAGAGCGGGATTAGCGGTTCCGGCGTACCAGCAGGAAGATGCCCAGCAGAATCAGCGCCAGCGGCCAGAAGAGGCTGCCGCTGACGAAGCCCAGATTCTCCAGCAAGAAGTAGACGCCCATGACGATGAGCAGTACCGCGGCGATAGCCGGGCCGTTTGGATGCTGCCGCGCCCGTTCCACGCTGGACGTGACCGTCTCGCCCAGGCCCTCGATGTTCTTTTCGACGATTTCCGACTGGGAGAGATCGATGTCTTCTTCGCTGGGCATAATAATCATCAGAATGAAGTAAAGGGGTACGCCAATGCCGCCAGCGGGAATCAACAGCAAGAAGGCGAGGCGCACCAGCACGGGGTCAACCCCCAGGTAGTTTGCCAGACCACCGCACACGCCCGCGATGATCTGTTCGTCTTTACTCCGTACCAGTCGTGGTTCCATGATGATTTCTCCTTCATCGGGCTCAATCTGTACTCCTATACGGAACTGCGGAGCGGTAGTTGCAGAGCCGCCACTATAATATAAGAACGATCTGAAGCGCCCGTGTTGGCTGGGGACAGCTATGATATTATACTGCCCTGCTTGACATGCTCTTGTTCGCACGGGAAGCAAGGCGCACGGGCCATGTGTCGTCATCATTCGAGAGGAGTTACGGAGAAAATCCTTGCCGCAAATAGGGTTGGCCGGGAAAAAACGGCTGGCGCGTCTGATGCGCCTCTATCCCATGCGCATGGCCATGATGGCCGGCCTGACGGTGCTCACGCCGCGCCATCGTGTTGGGGTTAACATGGTGCCGCTGGACGCCGAGGGTCGCGTTCTGTTGCTCAAACATGTTTTTCACCCGTTCGTTCCCTGGGGTCTGCCCGGCGGATGGCTTGG
>JAAYYY010000397.1 GCA_012515125.1 Chloroflexota bacterium | reverse complement strand
GCCTGGGCTTTGCCGTCGCCGTGCACACGGCGCCGGACGTATTGCTGATTGACGAGGTGCTGACCGTGGGCGACATAGCCTTCCAGCACAAATGCTTTGAGAAGGTTGTCAGCTTCAGGGACCAGGGCGGTGCGATACTGGTCGTCTCCCACGATATGGACGTACTGCGCGGCCTTTGCGACCGTATCCTATGGCTGCAACACGGTCAGACAGCCGCCTACGGTAGCGCGCAGGAAACCATAGACGCTTACCTGCGGCACAGCGCGGTAGGTGCAGATTGAGCGCGCAAGACAGCGCCGGGCGCCTGAAGCCATCTGCTGCCGGCAGCGCGCCGATTGAACGGCTGCGCGCGCGCGCGCTGGCCCTGCCGGCGGCGCTGGACCGGCCTCGCGTGCAGTTTGTGGCGTTGGCCATCATTGTCGCCATCGCCGCCTTCTTGCGCTTCTACAAGCTGGGTGCGTGGAGCTTCTGGGGCGATGAGATGCTGACTATCATCGACGTGCCCGACGGATTCAACTATGAGTTGCTGCGCCGTTCCCTGATGCTGTCCACGATCCTGGCGGTGATCGGGGAGCTGGGCGTCAGCGAATGGAGCGCCCGCCTGGCGCCCGCCCTCGTCGGCGTCCTGTCGGTTCCCGTTCTCTATTTCCCCGTGCGCCGGATGCTTGGGCCGGCGGTGGCTCTGTTGTTTGCGCTGCTGCTGGCCGTATCGCCGTGGCACCTGTACTGGTCCCAGAACGCCCGTTATTACATTCTGCTCCTGCTTTTCTACACGCTGGCCCTGCTCTTTCTCTATTTTGGCCTGCACGAGCGGCGTATCTCGTTTTCGCTGTTAGGCTTGCTTTTCCTGGCCCTTGCCACGCGCGAGCGCCTGCTCGCCCTGTTCCTCGTTCCGGTCATCGGCAGCTATATGGTGATCACTGCCGCCCTGCCGGGCTCCAGCGCAGGCATCCGGCGCTTCTCTGCTCGCTCGCTGCTATTGTTACTCGGGCTGCTGCTCGTCGCCCTGCTTTTTGCGTTGCCCTATCTCCGCGATCTTAGGGGATGGTTGGTCGGCTTTGGCGCGGCAAACAACACACCCCTATGGCTCGGCGCCGGCGTGCTGTACTATCTGCGGCTGCCGGTCGTCGTACTGGCTATCGTCGGCGCTGTCGCCCTCTTCGCTCGCGAACGGCACGCCGCTATCCTGCTCTCCCTCAGCGCCGTTGTCCCGCTGCTCGTGCTGATGATCATTTCCTCCTTCCATTACACCGCCAATCGATATGCCTTTGTCAGCCTGACCAGCTGGCTGATTCTGGCAGCCGCCGGCACGCACGCCCTCATCCGCCAGACGACGCGGACGAAGATGTGGCCCGCGCTGGCGATCGTCATGCTGGCGCTGGTCGATCCGCTCAGCGAAGACGCCTTCTACTTCACGTTTAACAACGGCAACCGTGACGACTGGAAATCCGCGTTCGCCCTCGTGCAGGAAAGGCGGGAGCCCGGCGAGCGCGTCATCAGCAACCACGAGCCGATTGCCAGTTACTACATGGGCGAGCCGACCGTTCACCTGGCTCACATTACAGTGCCGGAGGACATCACCGCCGGGGAGGAGGCGGTCTGGATCGTGCAGGATATGACGATGGCCATGGAATATCCTGCCCAAACCGCCTGGGTGGAGAGAAACGCGCAGCTCGTCGCCGTACTGGACAATCACCTCTATGGTCGGAACTATCTGATGCGGGTCTACTACTTTGATCCGGCAGCCGGCGGCGGAGAACGATAGGCTACGGCGGCCTTCCTACTGATGCGTGAGGAGCGCTGCCGGCGTCCACCAACTATTTGCAGCCGGCCAGCCTCTGCGCCACGGCCAGAAAGCTCTCGCGCACGGTAGCCGGCGCCACCAGCGCTGCGGCATCCGGCAATGGCAGCCAGACAAACCGGTCGTGCTCTGGAGACAGAGAAATGGCGGTCTCCGCCGGGACTTCGGCGACGAAGACGGGCCATTCGGCAGACCCACCGGCTACAGACTGCGGCCTCAGGCGCAACTGCGTTTCCTCTTCCAGCTCGCGTGCGGCGCAGCGCTCGATGGCCTCGCCCGGATAGCGTGCGCCGGATGGCGGCCCCCAGGCCCAGTCACCCATGTAGTCCGGGCCGTGATGGCGGCGATGGAGCAGCAGAAACTCGGCTGCGCCTCCCCGGCAGCGATAGACGACGATCATGGCGCCATGTGGCGGCTCCTGGCTGACCGGATGGCCGTCCCAGGTGCGGAAAGGGCCCTGCCCGTGGTCCGGTTCGGCAGCGCCCGATGGAAGCCGGTCGTTCATCGGCGCTCCTGACGCTGAATTGACCGGGCATAACGCACGACGCGCTCCTCCAGCTCCTGCGGATAAACATAGCCGAGATGGCCGGCCACTTCGCCGACTACTTCCCTGAACAGGGCAACTGTCTGGAACAGCGCCTCCCAGTTCTCGGCGAGGTCTGCGCCCACGTAAGTGGTTTCAAGGCGGGACCACAACTCCGGCGACAGCCACTTCTTCAGCCCTTTGCCGAGCGCTCCGCTGACCGGCTGCGACCAGCCGGAGTCGATGGCGGCCCGCCACTCCAGCACACGCCGCAGGTACTTGTGTTTCATATCGGTGTCCAGGCACCATTTCGCGGGCAGCAGCTCGTCGCGCCAGAGGAACTTGGCGACGTAAGGAACATCGCTCAGGAACTCTTCAACCCAGCGCTGGAACTCGTCTTCAGTTGGCGGCGCCGGCACGTAGGCGCGATAGGTAGGCGGCTGCAGGTTGCGGGTCAAGCCATCTTTGTCCAGCAGCACGGTATACCCGGCATCCAGCTCGGGCAGCAGCTCGGGCGCGGCGGCAATCTGCTGCATCAGCGTCACCGGCCACACGGTGAAGTCGATCTTCAGGCCATCCGCGTACTGGATGACGTTGCCGATGATGTCGATGCCATACCCCGGCGCGGGGTAAACGGGATCCCAGTACGTAACTAGCACCTCGCCAAAATCCGCTATCCAGCGCCGGTCGGCGACATACGGCGCAATGTCCTCGACGACGAGGATGACGTCATAATCGGAGAAGCGATCGGCCGGAGCGCCGGGCCGGGCTCGCGTACTGGTCAGGAGCATCGCGCGCACGTCTGCCTGCGCTGCCGCCCAGTCGATCAGGCGGCGCCTGATCTCGTCTGGATGGTGCGTCTGATCCGGGTCTGCCATCCGGCCTCACGCCATCTTCGTGGCAATCCACCACGTTGTGCCGCCGGCGTCCTCGACGCCGCCCCGCTTATCTGCGTCGTCGTCCTTGAGCGGTTCCTGCACGGAGGTCGCGTCGGCCTCCAGGGCGCGTCGGTAGACCGCATCCACGTCGGGCACGTAGACGTGTACGTGAGCCCGTGCCGGGGGCCAGTCCGCCTTAGCATCCGCGAGCATGATGACCGTATCGTCGATGCGCACCTCGGCGTGGATCAGCCGGCCGCCGTCGGCCGGGAAGCGGCGCAGCTCCTCGGCGCCAAAGGCGGCGACGAGGAAGTCGATAGTCCGCTCAGCGCCATCCACAATCAGGTATGGGGAGACGCTGCTGTAGTTGTCGGGTTTGTAGGACGGTGTCAGGTTTCCTCCTGTAAGTTGACTTTGACCCGCAACATACTATTCGCGCGGGCCGAAGCTGACTCTGATATAACGCACGGGCTTGCCGCGCTGGCGCTCTAGGTCGGTGCGCGGCGGCTGGGATTTGTCGCCAGGCACGAAGAGGGCCGCGCGCTCGGCCTCGCCCGTGGGCCAGTTGCCGCCGCTGTGCGCCTGATAGTGGATCGCCTCGTCGTAAAGGCGCGGGTTGGCGACGCGCTCGCCCAACGTCTCCAGCAGGACCCGGCGGGGGATATTGCCGGGCCAGCTGGCGTGGCGCGCCGCAGAGACGATGGCGTACAGCCGCCTGTCACCGGGAGGCGCCAGCGCGTCCAGGATCTGGTTCGCTTCGTTCTCCGGCTCGTCGCCGATCCACGGTGTGGCGTTATCGCTGCCGTGGTGCCCGACCTTGAGGAAATCGAGCGGCTCCTCAAGCAGGGCGCGGTGGCGCGCCCACATCACATTCCAGCTAAAGTTCTGCTTGCCCGCCTCAAAGCGACCGCTGCGCGTGAACTTGCACTCCGCGTCGCCTGTAAAGAGCAGGCGGCGCCCGCGCCAGGTAAGCAGAAAGACAATGCTACTGTTGTTGATTAGTTCGTTCTGGGCCATCGCCAGTAGAACGGCGCGGCTGCCCATACGCTGGCGCAGACGGCGGAAGTCCCTCTGGCTGATCGTCAGCTCTCCGGCTGGAAACGACCAATCGACGGCCTCCCCGGCGGCGCTGCGGATACCACGGTTGAACTCCGAAAACTGTTCGGCCGGGTCGTCCTCCGCGAGTCCCAGGTAGTCGGCGTCTATGTCGCGGCTGGGCGCGAGGATGTGGATCGCTGTGCCCGGCTCCGAAAAGAGCTGCAGCCGGTCGGGCGGGGTGGCGTCGTCCACGTAAAGTGGGGGGATCAGGCCGCCTTCCAGCAGCGTCCGGGCATTATCCGCGATCTGCCCCTGACTGAGGCTGAACAGCTCCCGCGCCAGAACCGTGAGCGCCGGATGCAGGTCGGCGGCGAGCAGCGCCTGCAGGGCCAGGTTGCCGGCGCGAACCTGCTCGCGCGCCCGCCGCGCCCGGTCGTTGTCGGGGTCGAGCAGGGCGCTGAGCCAGAGGCGGTCAACCTGTTTGCGCTGCCACTGTCTGGCCGTCGATTCCAGTCCGAAACCGGCGATGTGATCCATGTGCGGGTGGGTGACGACGAGCAGGTCGAGCCGCTTGCGCCCGGTAGCCGGATCGCGCGGCAGCAGCCGGGCGATATGGGTCATCGCCAGCTTCAGCAGCCGCTCGTCCTCGTTGGGCTGGAGCGTGCCACAGTCCACGACGATGTGGCGCTGGCGAACCTCCCCGTTCTCGTCGCGATCAGGCACGCGCAGGTAGATACAGTCGCCGACGCCGACGTTGTAGACGTAGACTAGAAGCTGGTCGTCCATGGCAGGTCGCTCCAGGGGTGGTTTTCTCCGCCGGTAATGTGCAGGGGATTGCGCAGCGGCGGCGGGATCTCCAGTCGCAGCACGCCGTCCTCGATATTGGCGACTACGGGCGGGTTCCAGGGGCCGGGGACAACCGCCTCCGGCGCTTCGTGCTGCAGAGCGTAGCGCGCCTGCCGGGCGATGTGCGCCAGCAGCGCGTCGCGTCGCGCCCGGCCGGCCTGCACGTCGTAAACGCCGCCGGCGCCAGGCTTGTTTTCCCAGGCGAGCACGTTACCCTGCCCGTCGAGCACGAGCGTGCCGCCGCAAAGCAGCTCGGCGCGGGTTCCCTGCAGCCGGCCAAAGCGCTCTCCTTCCAGAGGCACCTCCTCCCGCCAGACGTATTCGACGACGACTTCGCGCGGCAGCCGGACGGCGGCAGCGCCATACTTGATGGTGTCGTAGAGATCGACGACCTCAAAATCCTGTTCCGGGGGGATGTGCAGCTGCGGGCGGTTGTCGTTGAGGAAATAGTAGGCCGCGGCGCGGGAGCGGGCGATGCGGTTGATATCGTGTACGATCTCCATGCGCGGTGTGTGCCCCGGCATCACGGCGCACTGGCGGGGATCGGCGCTGCAGCTCGCCCGCTTATGACTGCAGATGAGGCGGCGGTGGAAAACGTCCTGGATCAGATCCAGGTATGCCCGGCCGTTGCTGCTTTCGTGCTCTTCGTAGAGCAGGAAATTCTTCAGCACCGCCCGGCCGTAGTCGGCGAACTGGATATCCACAGGTGGGCAGAAATCAAGCGGCTGCAGCGCCAGCCGGCGGAAACGGTCCGCTGCCCACCAGAGCGCCTGCAGCGGGCTGCTCTCGCCCTCGCGCCGGTGGATGTCGGCGATGCCGGCGAGGATGTCGAACATCGCCCCGGTGAGCACCTGGGAGAGCGCGTGGGGCGTCGCGTCCGGTCCAAAGTGGGCCATGGTGTACTGGTTGCGGGCGCTGCGCAGCGAAGAGGTATGCATAACCTGCTCGCCAAACTCCTCGGCAAGCAACGCGATGGCATTATCGTTGTTCAGGGCGCCGTGACCGGCAGCCCCGACGCTGCGCCGCAGGGGGGTATTGAGGATGGCGGCGACGATGGCGGTGAGGTCGGCCATCGCCTCGTGAAAAGCGGCGGTTTCCAGGCTGGTGAAGTGGTAGTAGAGGGGGCGAATGCCGTCGAGCACGGCGTGACCCATCTCGTGGGCGATGATGTCGTGCGACAGGCAGGTGTAGAGCGGCGAGCTGGGGCTGCCACAGTAGTAGAACTGCAGCGATTTGCTGTGGCGGTCGTAATAGGCGTTTTCGTCGTAGCCCGCGTGGGGCACGAGGATGAGCCGGTTGCCCTCGAACGCCCAGGGGATTGGCCGGCCGAGTGCCTGCGGCGCTTCGTACATGTCCAGCACCGATTGAGCCACGGCCCAGACGTTGACCTGGTGGAACTGGAAGGTATCGCACCGGCTGGGGTCGAGCGGCTGGCCATCCGGGCCGGTGAAGCGGGCGTTGCGGCGGTCCCACTTTGCCGGCGGCACGAGGGCGCCGCTGTCGGCGTTGTAGTCGAGCACGGCGAAGCGGGCGCTCACCGGCCCGTCGCGCAGGCCCGGCTCCCACTTCACCTCCAGTGGTTGGATACCCCTCTCCGGGTCGGAGGCGGCGACGCGCGGGTCCTGGACGTAGGCCCAGAGGCCATCCAGGAAGATGCCCAGCTCGCGACTGCTGTCGCGGCGCAGCAGGTGGGCCGATTCATAGAGGTTCTTGCGCGTCCGCAGGGTCAGCCGGCGCCGGTCTGTGCTATCAGCCATGATTACCGTCCTTGTTCTTCATCGCGGGCCGCATACCGCCCTGCTCGCCCCTCATTCGTCGGGCCGCTGCACGACGACGACCTTGCCGGTAGCCAGCGTGCGGAACTGCCAGAAGCCGCGGCGCGGGCCTTCCTCCAGCGGCTGGCCGATGTCGCCCTGGCGCACCAGGTGGCAGGGAACGCCCAGCTGCTGGACGGCGTCGCACAGCCCTTTGCTGCCGCTGGCGCGATCGCCATAGCTTTCGCGGTCGAGCAGCGTGACGTGGCAGCGGATGCCAGCGTGCGCCAGTTGCAGCAGCGCCGGCAGCCAGTCTCCGTCGGCGCGCGGCGTGAGGATCGCGGCGGCGCTGCCGCGCTGGGCCACGCGCCGCAGATCGTCCAGCGAGTCAGCGAGGCTGTTTTCGCCGTCGGCATTGGCCAGGGCCAGGGCCCGCAGCAGGCGCCACTGCTGCCCGCCGCCGATACCCGGCGGGATGAGCTGGGGGTTCTGGCTGTAGGCGGCGAGGCCGATTGCCCGGTTTTCGTGCAGGGCGCGAGCGGTCAGAGCGGCGGCGAGCAGGATCATCTGCTCCTCGCTGCTCTGCGGCCCGCTGCCGAGCTGCACGGAAGCCTGCATGTCCAGCAGCAGCCAGATGTCGCCGGCCGCGTCCAGATCGAACTCGCGAACGTAGAGGTCGTCGCGCCGGGCGCTGGTGGGCCAGTGAATCCAGCGGTAGGGGTCCTGGGGCTGGTAGTCGCGCACCGTGGACGCGTTGACGGTAGCCTGCCAGCTGCGCTGGCGGGCGCGGACCCGGCCGCTGGCCTGCCCGGCCGGCAGCGGGATGGGTAGCTGGGTGAGGATCGGCGGGTGAATGATGATCTCGTCGGAGATCGGGTAGTTGATGGTGACGGTAAAGATGCCGAACGGATCGCCGCTGTGCAACGTCCAGGGGCCAAGGTGGAAGCGACCCCGCTGCTGGCAGATGGCGTCCTGGCGCCACTGCAGGGTGCCCCTACCACCCACGCTGCGCACGACCGCCGGGCTGTAGCCGGGCACGTTGGACCGGTCTTCGACCTCCACCCAGAAGGCAGGCAGCACGCTATCGTTGATCAGGGTGAAGCTCTCGGAAAGGCGGTCGCCGACGGCGACCCAGCCAAAGCGGAGCTGGCGCCGGCCGTGCAGGCCGCCGGCAAGCTGCCACGACCAGAGGAAGGCGACGACGAACAGGCCGCCGAGACCGACGAGCAGCGTGGTCCATATGCGCCCCGGCAGCAGCAGTGCGGCAAGAAGAAGCAGGCCTAGCCAGAGCAACGAGAGCCAGGAGCGCAAGCGTAACAAAGCAAGGCGTTCCATCACGTCACATTGTGCCACCAGCTAACGCGCGACGCCACACTGTGCTACACTGAAGGCCACGAGAGTTGTCTACAAAACGGCCATCCTCATGGCCGGCGGCCGAGGAGAACGCGATGATCGTAACAACTGACGAGCTGTTCAAAGTAGCCTACGGCCAATTCGCCGTCGGCGCCTATAACATCAACAACATGGAACAGGCCCTGGGGCTGTTCGAGGGCTGCATGCGCTCGCAGGCCCCGTTCATCATCCAGATTTCGCGCGGCGCGCGCAGCTATGCCAACCCGACGATGCTGGAGGCGATTATCCGCGCTGCCGGCGATATTTACCCGGAGGCCATCTTCGCCGTTCATCTGGACCACGGCGACGAAGCGACGGCCCACGAGGCGATCGACTCCGGCTTCTACAGCTCGGTGATGATCGACGCCTCGCACGAGCCGTTCGAGCAAAACGTGGCGATTACACGCCGGGTGGTCGAACATGCCCACGCGAAGGGTATCAGCGTGGAGGCGGAGCTGGGTATGCTGGGCGGCGTCGAGGAGCACATTGCCGTAGACGAGAAGCATGCCCGGCTGACGGACCCGATTGAGGCCCGGCAGTTTGTCGAGCAGACGGGCTGCGACAGCCTGGCGGTGGCGATTGGCACGAGCCACGGCGCCTACAAGTTCAGCGGCAGCCAGGGGCTCCACTTTGACCGGCTGGCCGAAATCCAGCGGCAATTGCCGGGCGTCCCGCTGGTCATGCACGGTTCCAGCTCGGTGCCCCAGGAAGAGGTGGAGCGGATCAATGCCGCAGGCGGTGCGCTGAAGGGCGCCAAAGGGGTAGATGAGGACGAGTTCGCCCGCGCCGTGCCCCTGGGTGTGACCAAGGTGAACATCGACACGGATGGCCGCCTGGTCTGGACGCGGGTCCACCGCGAATATTTCCGCGACGAGCCGGAGGGCTTCGACTTCCGCAAGCCGGGCAAGATATTCGTAGACGCCTACGCCGAGTTCATCGCCCACAAGAACGAAAAGCTGCTCTCGGCCGGTACACTGGGGTTACTGCGCCAGGCGCTGGCGAGCGGGGTCCGTTAGTGGGCTTATTGGACTGGCTGCGGGGGCGGCCCGCCGCGCGTATCGCGCCGCACGAGGCGTATGCTCGCCTGACCACCGGCAGCGACCACACGGTGCTGCTCGACGTGCGCCAGCCCGCCGAGTACGGCAGCGGCGTCGCGCCCGGCGCGCTGCTGATTCCCCTCACGCAATTGGGAAAACGGCTGAACGAGGTGCCCCGTGGCCGGCAGATCCTGTGCATCTGCGCCTCGGGGCACCGCAGCCCGCTGGCGTCGCGCCGCCTCAGTCGCGCTGGCTTTGAAGTGCTGGACGTGAGCGGCGGGATGAACGCCTGGCGCGCCTCGGGGCTGCCGGTGGAAAAACGCGACTGACCATGCCGGCCGGCCTGTAGCCGTCTCCCCAAGCCGCTTCTTTTACCACCCCTGTTCGCCAATAAGCGGCACGAAGCGCACGCCGCCCAGGTCTTTGTGCTGGAAGCTGTCAGGGCCGGTGCGCTGGACGAGCAGCAACGATTGTAGATCGCTGGCCCGGCCGATGGGCATCGCCAGCCGCCCGCCGATAGCCAGCTGCTCGCGCAGGGCCGGCGGCACTTCAGGGCCGCTGGCGGAGACCATGATGGCGTCGTAAGGGGCCGCGGGGGGCCAGCCCATCGTCCCGTCGCCGTGGTGGATGTGGACGTTGTCGTAGCCCAGCTTCTGCAGCCGCTCGCGAGCGTAGGTCACCAGCTCCTCGCGCCGCTCCACGCCATGCACCTCGCGCACGATGCGGCTGAGCAGTGCCGTCGCGTAGCCCGAACCCGAGCCGACTTCCAGCACGCAGTCGTCGGGCTGCAGGCGCAGGGCGCGCATCATCAGGGCGACGACGTAGGGCTGGCTGATCGTCTGCCGGCCGGGAATGGGCAGTGGGCTGTCCTGATAGGCAGCGTACTGGTACTCAGACGGCACGAAAGCCTCGCGCGGCACCGTCGCCAGAGCGGCGAGAATGGCCTTATCGCGGATGCCGCGGGCGCGGATCTGGCGCTCGATCATCTGCTGCCGCTGGCGGTTGAAATAGGCCTCCTGCTCGTCCATCACCCTCATTATAATGGGAGAGGCACCCAAAAATAAAGCAGAACGGTCGTGAGCGGCCGGCGCATATGGTATACTGGCCCTCATGGACGACCGATTGCCCGCTGCCGCCGCCACGAACGGCGATATTCTCCTGCTGGCCTGCTACGAGCTGGGCCACCAGCCGCTGAGCCTCGCCTGGCCTCTGGCTGTGCTGCGGGGCGAGGGCCGGCAGGTCGCGGCACAGGACCTGTCGGTTACCTCTCTGGACGAAACGCTCGTCCGCCAGGCGCGCTTTGTGGGCATTGCCGTGCCCATGCACACGGCGTTGCGGCTGGGCGTGAGCGCCGCGCGGCGCGTGCGGGCGCTGAACCCGGCGGCGCACATCTGCTTCTATGGCCTTTACGCCTGGATGAACGCCACCTACCTGCTGGGCGAGGCGCAGGTGGCTGATTCGGTCATTGCCGGCGAAGCGGAAGGGGTGTTGAGCCGGCTCGTGGCGGCGCTGGCCGAGGGCAGGCCGGCCGAAGCGGTGGACGGCGTGACGACTGCTACGCGGCAGGGTGCGCCGGTGCTGGAGCGGCTGAAGCTGCCCGTACCCGACCGGACGGGGCTCCCGCCGCTGAGCGACTACGCCCATTATATGTACGACAGGCAGGCCATACAGGCCGGCTACGTGGAGGCCAGCCGCGGCTGCCTGCACACCTGCCGCCACTGCCCGGTCGTGCCGGTCTATGGCGGGCGCTTCTT
>JAAYYY010000046.1 GCA_012515125.1 Chloroflexota bacterium | reverse complement strand
GGCCGAGCTTTTCGTAGGCCACACCCTGCCAGTACCAGACCGTCGCCGCCTCGGGTTCGAGGGCCAGGGAGCGTTCGTACCACTCCAGCGCCTCCCACGTCTCCTGCTCCTGAATAAAGGCGCGCAAACCCTGCCCTTGCAGAAAAAGGACCGCTTCCGGGTCCTGCCGCCACGCCGCCAGCGCGGCTTCTTCCTGCCCCTGCAGTGCATAGATCAGACCGAGGCGGCGGTAGTCGTCTGCGGCGAGGGCGGCTGCCGGCGGGATCTGCCCCGCTCCGGCCAGCCGGGCGCGGTCGAGCTGCAGGTGGCCGACGTTGCGCGGCAGCCAGGGCAGCAGCCCGATCAGGAGCAGCAGCGGGGCAACCTGCAGGTGGAGCTCCCACTTTCTGGCCGGAACCGGCGTGTAGAGGCGAACGAAGGCGGCAATCAGGGCCAGCAGTAACCAGATCAGCATCCCGGACACCTGTTCCAGCGCATACACGTCGAAGCTGTTGAAGGTCAGGTAGCCAGACAGCCCCGCGCCGAGCGCCACACCGGCCCACCGGGCGCGTGCGGGCGCCGCTTCCGTCGCCTGCCCGAGCGATTGCAGGGCGCCGAGCCAGAGCAGCGCCGCCGCCAGCCAGCCGGGCCAGCCCAGTCCGGCGCCAACCTGTAGCCAGAGATTGTGGGCGTGGGTGAGGGCCTGATCCGGCCGGATCGTCCGGTAGACCTCGTTCGCCCGACTGACCGCCTCAAACTGGTACAGGCCGGCCCCAATCACCGGGTAGTCGCCCATCAGATGCAGCGCGACCTGCCACATCTCCACGCGTGCCAGCCAGCTTTCTTCGGGCGCCGGCCCGGCCTTGCTGCCGTCGTCCAGCCGGCTCAGGAAGCCGGACAGCGGCTCGTCTGCGATGCCGGGCAGCGCGCCCAGGACGAGGGGCGCCACCAGCAGTACCAGGAACAGCGCCAGCGGCCACCGGAAGCGACCGCGTTGCCAGAGCAGGCCGCCGGCCAGCCCCACGCCCAGACTGAGAAAGCCGTTCCGCGACTGGGTCAGGACCAGCGTCACGGCCATCAACGTGAGCGCCGCCGCCAGCAGCCGGCGCCCGGTGCGCCCCGGCATCGCCCGCCAGGAGAAGATAGCCGGCAGCAGGAAAAGCGCGAGCGCGCCGGCCAGCAGGTTATGATGGATCGTAAAGCTGCCGCCGAGATGGGGCAGCCGCCCGGTGATGAATCGCAGATCGAGCAGAAAGCGCTCGGGCCAGCGGCCTGTCAGCAGCCCGGCCACGGCTACGCCGCCCCCCAGCACGGGCAGCAGGCGCACGGCTGCCGCCACGGCCCGGCCGTTGCCCTGCTCGGTCAGATAGGAGACGAGGCCATAGTAGCCGCAGACGCCGACGAACAGAGTGATCACGCGGCGCAAACTGGCAACAGGCAGTGGAGACGCCAGTAACCCGACGACGCTCAGGCCGAGGTAGATGAGCAGGGGGAAGTCGAATGGCGTTGGCCGGAGATGGCCGCCGCGATAGAGCCAGAGCAACCCGGCCGGCAGCGCCAGAGCTGCCAGCAGGGTCAGGGCCGGCTGGCGATTGGGGAAGAAGAGCCACGGCGCCGCCAGCACCCAGAGCAGCAGGAATGAGGGCGTCCGTTGCCGGGCGCGGACTGCGACGCCGGC
>JAAYYY010000396.1 GCA_012515125.1 Chloroflexota bacterium | reverse complement strand
CAGCGTCTCCATGTCCAGGTCCGCGCCCGGCCGGTCGGGAATGAGGCGACCGGTGGGATGGGCCAGCATATCGACGTGCGGGTTCTCCAGCGCCGCCATCGCCCGCATCATCACCTGCTCGCGGCTCTGGCTGAGGCCCGTATGCAGGCTGGCGGCGACGAAATCAAGCTGGGCCAGCACCTCGTCGGGGAAGTCAAGCGTGCCGTCGGCGCGGATCTCCATCTCCGTGGCGTGCAGGACGCGGAAGTCGGGCCCCAGCGCTTCGTTGGCGGCGCGGATCTCCTCGCCCTGCTCCAGCAGCCGCTCCACCGTAAGGCCGCCCGTGACGCCGAGGCTGTAGGAATGGTCGGTGATGGCGATGTACTGCAGGCCGCGCTCCTTGGCGGCCCGGGCCATCTCCAGCACGCTCAGCTTGCCGTCGGACCAGGTCGTGTGCATCTGCAGGTCGCCGCGAATATCCTCATTCTCGACGAGCCGTGGCAGCTTGCCTTTCTGCGCGGCCTCAATCTCGCCGCGATCCTCGCGCAGGGGCACGGGAATGAAGGGCAGGCCAAGCGCGGCGTAGACCTCTTCTTCGGTGGCGCAGAGGATTCCGCCCTCGTTGGTGATTTCGCCATCCACGATCGGGCGGAAGGCGTGCTCGTTGAGGCTCAGCCCCTTCTTGAGCGCCAGCTCGCGCAGGCGGATGTTGTGCGCCTGGCTGCCGGTGAAATAAGAGAGCAGCGTGCCCCAGCGCTCTTCGGGCAGCACGCGCAGATCGGCCTGCAGCCCGTTGTGTAGCTGGACCGTCGTCTTCGTCGGCCCGCTGCCGATGACGGCTTCAACCTGGGGCAGCTTCTTGAAGCGCTCCATGATGGCGGCGGAGTCGGCGGCGGCGACGAGCAGGTCAATGTCGCCGATCGTCTCGCGCATGCGCCGCAGCGAGCCGCCCACGGAGGACCGGGTGACGCCCGGCATTTCGACCAGCGCGGCAAGCAGCTCTTCGGCGACAGGTGCGGCTTTCCACAGAGGGGTGCGCCCGTCGCCGTGGCGCTCCAGGGCGTCTATGGCGGCCAGAATATTGGCCTCCGTTTTTTTGCCCATGCCCGGCAGCGTGCCGACCTTGCCCTCTGAGGCTGCCGCTTTGAGCGCCTCCAGCGTGGTGATGCCCAGGGCATCGTAGAGCGTCTTGACCTTCTTCGGGCCAAGCCCCTCCACCCGCAGGAGGGCGGTCAGCGCGGGCGGGATTTCGGCGGAGAGGCGGTCGAAGAACTCGAGGCGTCCGGTCGTGAGCAGCTCGTCTATCTTGGCGGCAAGCGTCTCGCCGACGCCGGAGATGGTCTGTAGCTCCCCGGCGGCGTGGAGATCGTTAATGTCGCGGCCCAGGCTGCGAATGCTGTCGGCGGCGTTGCGATAGGCCAGAATGCGATGGAAGCTGTCGCCACGGATGGCCAGCATGTCGGCGATCTGTTCAAAGACGGTAGCGACGTCACGGTTGTTCATAATGGCTAAATTATAGCGCCAGATTCTCGTATGCGCCCTCATTGCTTGCACTCGCGGGTCATGCTACTATATTTCCGCGCTCTCCAGAGTCGCCGTCTAGCAGAAGCTTTATCCAGAAGCGTAAGTAGCATTGTGAACAAGGAAGGAGAAGAGACATGAAATTCGCGAACCGCTACCTGTTGCTCGTGGCGTTTCTCGTGCTGGCCCTCGTGGCCGTCGCCTGTGGCGGCAACACCGCAAGCGACCTCGAGAATGCTGCCGAGGACGTAGCCACAGACGTGGCGGAGGAGCCGGCGCCGGAAGAACCGGCTGAGGAGCCGGCGCCGGAAGAACCGGCTGAGGAGCCGGCGGAAGAGCCGATGGAGGAGCCAACAGAAGAGCCGGCTGCTGAGGAGCCGACTGAGGAACCGGCCGCCGAGGAGCCGACCGAGGAGCCGTCCGGCGACTTCCTGATTCTGGAAGACCCGGACTGCCAGGGTCAGTTCCGCCGCATTCAGGCGATGGACGAGCACACAGTCGAGTTTGAGCTGTGCAACTCTGACCCCGCGTTCCTCTCGAAGATAGCTTTTACACCCTTCGCCATCTACCCGCAGGAGTACCTGGAATCGACCGGCGGCAGCGGCGATCTGCTGGAGAGCCCCATCGGCACCGGCCCGTATATGCTGGAGACCTGGAACCGGGGCGACAGCATCATCTTCACGCGCAACCCCAACTACTGGGGCGAGCCGGCCATTGCCGAGACGCTCGTCTTCCGCTGGAGCAGCGAAGCGGCGGCCCGCCTGCTGGAGCTGCAGTCCGGTACGGTCCACGGCATCGACAACCCGGGTCCCGATGACTTCGAGACGATTGCCAACGATCCGAACCTCCAGCTGCTGGACCGTGAGGCGCTGAATGTCTTCTACGTCGGCTTTACCCGCACCTATGAGCCGTTCGACGACGTGAACGTGCGCCGTGCCATCGCCATGGGCCTCGACCGCCAGCGGATCGTGGACGACTTCTACCCGCCGGGCTCGACCGTGGCCACGCACTTCACGCCGTGCGCCATTGCCAACGCCTGTGTGGGCGAACCGTGGTATGAGTTCGACCCCGAAGCGGCTCGCCAGTTGCTGGCCGACGCCGGTTATCCCGATGGTTTCGAGACCACGATCTATTACCGTGATGTTGTCCGCGGTTACCTGCCGGAGCCTGGCGCTGTAGCGCAGGAGCTGCAGGTCCAGCTTGAGGAAAACCTGGGCATCACCGCCGAGATCGAGGTGATGGAGTCGGGCGCCTTCATCGAGGCGTCGGCAGCAGGTGATCTGAACGGCATCCACCTGCTCGGTTGGGGCGCGGATTATCCGCACGTCACCAACTTCCTCGACTACCACTTCGGCGCCGCACAAACGCAGTTCGGCGACTCCTATCCGGAGATCTACGAACATCTGGACGTGGGCCGGTCGATTGCCGACCTGGACGAGGCGGCCACCGTCTACGAGATGGCTAACAACGCCATCCGCGAGATGGTCCCGATGGTTCCGATTGCCAACGGCGGCTCGGCCACGGCCTACCAGGCCACGGTTACGGGCGCTCAGGCCAGCCCGCTGACCAACGAATACTTCGCGGTTATGGACCCCGGCGACGGTGGTGACCAGTTCGTCTGGATGCAGAACGCCGAACCGATCAGCCTCTTCTGCGCCGACGAGACCGACGGTGAATCGCTCCGGGCCTGCGAGCAGGTCATGGAAGCTCTCTACGGCTTCGAGATCAACGGCACGGACCCGGTCCCAATGCTGGCCGAAGTCTGCGAGCCGAACGAGGATCTGAGCCTGTGGACCTGCACCCTGCGGCAGGGCGTCACCTTCCACGACGGCTCGCCCTTCGACGCCAACGACGTCGTGGCGAGCTATTCGCTGGGTCTCGATGCGTCGAACCCGCTGCATGTTGGTAACACCGGCGCTTTCGAGTATTATGGCACCCTCTGGGGCCTGATGAACGTGCCCGAGGAGTAGTTGCCGGATCGGCGAGGTTTGCTTCTGCTAGGCTGTGAGTGAACGCAGGCGAGGTGGTCCCGGCAGTTGGGTGTCCGCCTCGCCTGCTTCTTAATTAGGGTGATGCGATGATTCAATATAGTATTCGCCGCCTGCTGGCAGCGATTCCCGTGGTATTGGGTGTCGTGGCGATTGCCTTTATCCTGGCGCGCGTTATACCGGGCGATCCCTGCCGCGCTATTCTTGGTGAGAAAGCCACTGCCGCCGCCTGCGAGCGCTTCAATGAGAATAAAGGTCTGAACGAGCCGTTATGGACCCAGTTCACCATCTATATGAGCGATCTGGCGCGCGGCGATTTCGGCGAGTCGATCCGCTTCAAGCGGCCGATCACGACAATCATGCTGGAGCGCATTCCGCTGACGATGGAGCTGAGCATCATGGCGGTGTCGCTGGCGGTGCTGATCGGCGTGCCGTTAGGCATCCTCGCCGCCACGCGGCGTAACAGCCTTGCCGACGTGATCACGATGATCTTTGCCAACATCGGCGTCTCGATGCCGGTCTTCTGGCTGGGGCTGATGCTGGCCTACGTCTTTGCCCTGCTCCTGAAAGATACACCCTTTGCCCTGCCGCCGACGGGCCGGATCTCGCCCGGCGTCGTGCCGGTCCCGTTTTACCAGGTGTACGGCTGGGATGTGCCCCAGAGCGGCATCACGGCGGCGTTGCTGACCTTCGTCGCCAACATGTATATCGTCAACGCCCTGCTGTCGACCGATTGGACGCTCTTCGCCGATGCGCTGAAGCACATGATCCTGCCGGCCGTGGCCCTGAGCACCATTCCGATGGCGATTATCGCCCGCATGACGCGCTCGTCGATGCTGGAGGTGCTGGAGCTGGACTACATCCGCACGGCGCGTGCCAAAGGCGCCAGGCGTAGCCAGATTGTGTTCAAGCACGCGTTTCGCAATGCGCTGCTGCCCCTCGTCACGATTACCGGGCTGCAGATGGGCCTCGTGCTGAGCGGCGCCATCCTGACGGAGACGATCTTTAATCTCGCGGGCGTCGGCCGGGCGATGTACGAGGCCATTACGGCCCGCGATTTTCCCATTATCCAGGGCTTCCTGATTGTCATCTCCGTCGGTTACGTTCTGATTAACCTGCTGATTGACCTTTCTTACGCCTATCTCGATCCGCGCATTCGTCTTGAGTAGGGGCAGGTTTCAAACCTGCCCGTACCGACGTTTCAAACCTGCCCGTTCCGATACATGAGTAGACCTTATGGCATCGCTAACTGATCTCGACCTGACCCTCGACGACCCCACCCGCGCAACGCTGGGCGATTACCGGGCCAACAGCCTGTGGCGGCTGACCCTGCGGCGGCTGCGGCGGCAGCGCTCGGCCCTTGTGGGGGCGCTGATTCTCGGCATCCTGGTATTCAGCGCCATCTTCGCCCCCCTCATTGCGCCCTTCGAACCCGAAGCCCGCCTGCGCGACGTCGGCCGGCGCGACGGCCCCTGCATCCACCTGCTGGGCTGCCCGGCCGACGAGCCGCAGCACCTGATGGGCATCGACGGCAACTTCCGCGACGTGTTCAGCCGGGTCATCTACGGCGCCCGCGTCTCGCTGCGGGTAGGCGTGCTCACGGTCAGTTTTGCCATTATCGTCGGCACGACACTGGGGGCCGTGGCGGGCTATATGGGTGGCTGGGTAGACCAGATCATCATGCGCATCCTGGACGTGGTGCTGGCCTTTCCCTTCCTGCTGCTGGCCATCGCCATCGTCAGCATCCTCGGCGCAGGGCTGACGAACGCCATGCTGGCTATTGCCATCGTCACGATACCGCAATATGCCCGCGTGGTGCGGGCCAGCGTTCTGTCGGTGCGGGAAATGGAATTTGTCGAGGCGTCGCGGGCGCTGGGCGCCAGCCACGCGCAGATCCTGTTTGGGCGCATCCTGCCCAACGCGCTGCCTCCGCTCATCGTCCAGGGCACGCTGGGCATCGCGACGGCAATTCTGGATACGGCGGCGTTGAGCTTTATCGGCCTGGGCGCGCAGCCGCCGACGCCGGAATGGGGGGCGATGCTCTCCAGCGAGCGCAATCAGGTCTTCAGCGCGCCGCACCTCGTCTTCTTCCCCGGTCTGGCAATCATGCTGACGGTGCTGGGCTTCAACCTGCTGGGCGACGGCCTGCGCGACGCCCTCGACCCGCGCCTCTCGCAGGCCGGCTTCAAGAAATAAAAGCGCCCGGACACCGTCCGGGCACTCCATAACGCACACAGTAGAACGATTCTGGAAAATCGTTCTATGTAGCCAGCTCCCCTTCGTAAGTCTCTACTTCGGTGGCTTCCGGCCCCTTCTTGCGATCCTCGACATCGTACAGCACCCACTGCCCTTCTTCCAGGCCCGTCGGGTCCACGAGGGCGCCGGACTTGTGGAAGAAGATATCTTCGCCGCCGCCGCGGGCGATGAAGCCATAGCCGCGTGCGGGGTTGTACCACTTCAGCCGGCCGACGTATTTGCCGGTCTCCGGGTCAATCTGGATGGTCGCCGGGCCGATAACTTCTTCGCGTTCGGGCGCTTCGCTGCGCTGCGGGCGTGGTTCGGCCCGCGCCGGAGGCCCCACATCTTCTAGCTGGTCAAGCGAGGCTACCTCGACAGGCAGGCCAGCCTCGTAGAGCCGCCGCTTCATCTCTACCGTAAATACAAAGTGATTCCCGTCCTTGTCCGTTGCCCATTCGTCTCGAAAGTTCATACTCGTCTCTCCTTCCAAATGTCCGCATTACCGCATCGCTCGGAGCGCGGGCTTCCGCCCCGCCGTCTGTACGGGCGAGTTTCAAACCCGCCCCTACTCGAGAAGCGGCAATTGTTCCGCACCGGGGCTGTCTTCATCCTCCGGCGCGAAGGTGGGCCGGCCCGAGATGCGCACGACGCCGCTGACGCCGTTGCGCTCGCCGAGGCGGATCAGTGGCGCTGGCTTGACGTGACGCCCCCCCGTCTTGGCCTTGCCCAGCTTCACCGTTCTGGTCGAGCCCAGCCCTGTCGTAACGATGATGCGCGTCTCCTCGTCGCCGACGACGGCAGCGACGACTTCTGCTGCGCCTGCGGGCAGGTTGACGTTGATCACACCTTTGCCGTAGCGGCCCTGCAGCGGATAATCGTCCACCGGCGACGCCTTGGCCAGTCCGTTGTCGGTGATGCTCCAGAGCAAGCGCCCATTTCGCACCAGGTCCATAGCGACGACGCCGTCAGCCAGATCTTCCAGCCTGATCGCCATCACGCCGCCGGCGCGCAGGCCCATGTCGCGGACCTCGCTCTCGGCAAAACGGATTGCCTGTCCGCTGGCGGTTGCCAGAATAACCTCATCTTCTCCGGTCGTCAAACGAGCCCAGCCCAGAGCGTCGTCCTCGGCGACGTTCATCACCGGGAAGGGCTCGCTGGTCACGCCCGGCAGGTCTTCCACGCGGATGCGCTTGCAGTTGCCGCCAAGGGTGGTGAGAAAGACGTAGCCTGTCGCCTCGGTCGGGATGACCAGCGCATCGGCAAGATGGGCGCGCCGGCTCAGGCCGGTCAGGTCGGCCCAGTGGTCGCCGCCGCCCAGCTCGCGGGTCTGCGAGAGGCGGAAGACGGGCAGGCTGACGGCGAGGCCGTCGGCCGTGAAGAGATAGAGCACGTCCTGTGTGCTCGCTTCGAGCAGAAGCTGGGGCAGCTCCGGCGGTTTCGCGGGAACCTGAGGGAGCTCCGGCGTGGCCGTGCGGGCCAGGCTGCCTCCCTGCCCGACGATGACCCAGGTGCGCTCGTCGGGCAGCAGCTCCTGGGCGCTGAGCGCGCCGCTGGCGCCCGTGACAATCTGCGTGCGCCGCAGGTCGCCGTACTTGGCCTTGACGGCGAGCAGCTCCTCCTTGATGAGGGTGCGCATCAGTTGGGGCGTCGCCAGCAGCTTTTCCAGCCGGTTGATGAGCTGCTGCTTTTCGTCATATTCCTCGCGAATCTTCTGCTGCTCCAGCGCTGCCAGCCGGCGAAGGGGCATGTCGAGGATCGCCTGCGCCTGAATCTCGCTCAGGTCGAAGGCGCGCATCAGGTTCATGCGGGCCATCTCCACCGACTCGGAGCGGCGGATAATGTCGATGGCGGCGTCGAGGTTCGCCAGCGCCTTGAGCAGCCCTTCGAGAATGTGAGCCCGCTCGCGGGCCCGGGCCAGGTCATATTCGCTGCGGCGCCGCACCACTTCCAGCCGGTGGTCGAGATAGTGGCGCAGCGCCTGCTTCAGCGTCAGGACGCGCGGCTCGCCGTTGACCAGGGCGATCATGATGATGCTGAAGGTGCTCTCCATGGGCGTCAGGCGGTATAGCTCGGCCAGGACCTCGCCCACTTCCACGTTGCGCGTCGTCTCCACGATGATGCGCATGCCGGTGCGGTCGCTTTCGTCGCGCAGGTCGGTCAGCCCTTCCAGCCGGCCCTCGCGGTGCAGGTCGGCAATCTTGCTGATCAGGTTGGTCTTGTTCACCTGGTAGGGCAATTCCGTGATGACGATGCGCGACTTGCTGCGGCCCATCGTCTCCACGTGGGCGCGGGCGCGCACGGTCACGCGCCCCCGGCCCGTGGCGTAGGCGTTGATGAGCGCATCCTGCTCCGACTCCTCGCGATGGCGGAAGATGACGCCGCCCGTAGGGAAGTCCGGCCCCTGGACGAACTGCATCAGCTCCCTGACCGTAATCTCGTCGAGCGCGTCCCAGCGGTCGAGCATGAAGACGAGAGCATCGACGACTTCGCCCAGGTTGTGGGGCGGGATGTTCGTGGACATACCCACGGCGATACCGGAGGAGCCGTTGACCAGCAGGTTGGGCGCCGAGGCCGGAAGCACTTGCGGCTCGCGCATCGTCTCGTCGAAGTTGGGTCCAAAGTCTACCGTATCCTTGGCGATGTCCTCCAGCAGGTCGAGGCCCATCGGCGTCATTCGCGCTTCCGTGTAGCGCATCGCCGCCGCCGCGTCGCCGTCGATGGAGCCAAAGTTGCCCTGCCCGTCCACCAGCGGGTAGCGCATGGAGAAATCCTGGGCCATGCGCACCATCGCGTCGTAGACCGACTGGTCGCCGTGCGGATGGTATTTGCCCAGCACCTCGCCGACGACCCGGGCAGACTTGCGGTAGGGGCGGTCGGGCAGCAGGCCCATGTCGTACATGGCGTAGAGAATGCGGCGCTGCACCGGCTTGAGGCCATCGCGCGCGTCGGGCAGCGCCCGCGAGACAATGACGCTCATGGCGTAGCTGAGATAGGATTCGCGCATCTCTTCGTCGATGCTGACCTTTATTATCTGTTCACGTTCCATAGCTTTCTTTGCGCGTTCTGTACTCTGGCCCAAAAACAAAAATGGGCGGGCCAACCTGGTCCACCCATTGCGACTCCCGACCGGCGGCTGCCGCTAAACGCTACCACACGTCGGGCGATTCTACGAAAAGATCGTCTCCCTCGACCATCGTGCGATACCAGGGCACCGGCACGACCGCCGGGAGCTGTGTGACAGAGCCGTCGCGGATGTCGAAGCGGGCGCCGTGACGTGGGCACTCCACCTCGTAGCCGTCCAGCTCCCCATCGCCCAGGGGGCCGCCATCGTGCGTGCAGACGTCGGCGATGGCGTAGAAGCGACCGCCGACGTTAAAAACGACGATCGTCTCTTCTTCAAACTCAAACCAGCGGCGCTCGCCCTCGGGGATATCCGTTACTTTGCATACTCTGACGAATTCGGTCGCCATCTTTCCTCCCGTGAAAGCTGTCATGTCGGCGCAGGCGGCCTGTTACTCCTCGCCGCGCATCTCGTCGGGCTCCGGCAGGCCATAGGCGCCGGCCTTGAGCACCTTTAAGGAGAGCAGCGCGCACTTGACGCGGGCCATGCTCAGGGGAACGCCGATCAGCTCCAGGAGACGTTCCTTGGGAAAAGCCTTGACCTCTTCGAGCGTCAGGCCCTTGATTTCTTCGGTCAGGAGGGAGGCAGAGGCCTGGCTGATGGCGCAGCCTTCGCCCCGCCAGCGCACGTCGGCGATGCGCTGCCGCTCGTCCAGGCGCACGTCGATGCGCACGACGTCGCCGCAGAGGGGGTTGTCCTCCTCGTAGCTGAAGTCGTGCGGGTCCAGCTCGCCGTAATTCAGCGGGTTTTCATAGAGGTCGATAATCTGTTCGCGATATAGTTCACTGCTCATCGTCTGGTTCCTATCGGATCGGGCGTCACGATGCGCGCTGCAGGCGGAAAATCTCCCGCGCGCGCTGCAGGCTCTGGACGAGCCGGTCAATCTCCCAGGTCGTGGTGTGCACGTAGAAGCTGGCCCGTGCGGAGGCGGCGATGCCCAGCTTGCGGTGCAGCGGCATAGCACAGTGGTGCCCGGCGCGGATGGCGATGCCATCTTCGTCGGCAATATGAGCGATGTCGTGCGGATGTATTCCTTCCAGGATGAAGGTAGCCAGGCCGCCTTTCTGCGCCGCGGGCGGGCCAAGCAGCTTCAGCCCCTCCACCTCGCTCAGCGCCTCCATTGCGTAGTTGGTGATGAACTGCTCGTGCCGGTGGACGTTCTCCATGCCCAGGCTGTTCAGATAATCGACGGCAGCGCCCAGGCCCACAGCCTCGGCGATGGCGGGCGTGCCCGCCTCGAACTTGTAGGGCAGGTCGTTGGTCTCGAAGCCTTCAAAGGTGACGCGCCGGATCATGTCGCCGCCGCCCATGTAGGGAGGCATCGCCTCCAGTAGCTCGCGCCGCCCGTAGAGCACACCGCTGCCGGTGGGCCCGCACATCTTGTGGCCGGAGAAGGCCAGGAAATCGCAGTCGAGCGCCTGCACGTCCACGGGCATATGGGGGACCGATTGCGCGGCGTCTACCAGGGCTATAGCGCCGACGCTGTGGGCGGCGCTCACCAGGGCGGCGACCGGCGTGATACTGCCCAGCACGTTGGACATGGCGGTGAAGGCAAAGATTTTCGTGCGCGGATTCAGATATCGCTCCACCGCAGACAGGTCGATCAGCCCCTGGGCGGTCAGCGGCACGTAGCGAAGGTGGGCGCCCTTTTCCTCCGCCAGCATCATCCAGGGGACGAGGTTGGCGTGATGCTCCATCTCGGTGAGCAGAATCTCGTCGCCTTCGCGCACATTGCGCCGGCCCCACGTGGCCGCCACGAGGTTGATCGCCTCGGTAGCGTTGCGGACGAAGACGATAGTCTCCGGCTCCGGGGCGTTGATGAAGCGGGCGACGCGCTCGCGGGCGCTTTCGTAGGCATTGGTCGCCGCCTCGCTGAGGGTGTGAATGCCGCGATGGACATTGGCGTGCAGATGGCGGTAGTAGTGGTCCATCGCCTCAATCACCTGGCGAGGCTTTTGCGACGAAGCGGCGCTGTCGAGATAGACGAGCGGCACGCCGGGGTGCACTTCCTGGTGCAGGACGGGAAAATCCTCACGGACTTTTTCGACGTCAAACATAGATCACCCTCGTTCTTGTGGCGACACCTGTTATATCCTGCCGGCCCCTGTCGCACAGGTGAGGGCTGTCACCGCATCTTGCGCCAGATGTCACCTTCTGCGCTCCGCGATACACTATACTAGAGTAGGGGCGGGTCTCAAACCCGCCCCTACGCGTCATCTCCCCGCCCTTACACCTCGCGTTCCCGAATCAGGCTTCCACCTCGGCCCGCGACGGGTTCTCGATAGGCACGCCGACGAGATTGCCCCACTCGGTCCACGAGCCGTCGTAGTTGCGCACCGACTGATAGCCGAGCAGATAGGTGAGCACGAACCACGTATGGCTGCTGCGCTCGCCGATGCGGCAGTAAGCAATCACGTCATCCTGGGGGTTGAGGCCCTGCTCGCCCTCGTAAATCTGGCGCAGCTCCTCAGGGCTCTTGAAGGTGCCGTCCTCGTTGACGGCCTTGCTCCACGGCACGTTGACGGCGCCGCGAATGTGCCCGCCGCGCAGCGCACCTTCCTGCGGGCTGCCGGGCATGTGCAGCAGCTCGCCACGGTACTCCTGCGGGCTGCGCACGTCCACCAGTGGCTTGTTCTGCTCAATGTGCTGGAGAACGTCGTCGCGGAAAGCGCGGATGGTGCGGTCGGCGCGGGGCTGCGCCTTGTAGTCGGTCGGCCCAAACTGGGGCACTTCGCGCGTCAGCTCGCGCCCTTCGGCAATCCACTTCTGCCGCCCGCCGTCCATGATCCGGACGTTCTTATGGCCAAAGAGCTGGAAGACCCACAGGGCGTAGGCCGCCCACCAGTTATTCTTATCGCCGTAGAAGATGACGGTCGTGTCGTTGGTGATGCCGCTGCGCGACATGAGCGCCTCGAACTCCTCTTTGCCGATGTAGTCGCGACGGATGGGATCGTTAAGGTCGGCGATCCAATCGATGTGCACGGCGTTGGGGATGTGCCCCGAGCTGTAAACCAGGACGTCTTCGTTGGATTCGACCAGCCGGAACTTATCCGTGTCGTGCAGGTTTTGGGCCACCCACTCGGTGCTCACGATCATATCGGGCCGTGCGTAGCCATTCGTCGTCATATCCACCTCCTATACCTTTTCCTATTACCAAAACGGCGGCAGCCCAGGGAAATGCTCCTGGTCTGCCACCGTATTCACACCAACTGGAGATCTGCGGGGAAATTACCCCATCTTCTCGAGGATTCGCTCGGCGATGCGCTGGCGCACGCCCGCAATGGGAATACGCTGCATCACCGGGTCGAAAAATCCCTGGACTACCATCCGAATCGCCGTCTCTTCTGGAATGCCCCGGCTCATCAGGTAGAAGATCTCGTCGCGGTCCAGGTGACCGACCGTGGATGCGTGGGTACATCGCACGTCGTCGGCTTCAATCTCCAGGCCCGGGATCGAGTCGGCGCGCGCCGTCGGTTCCAGCAAGAGGTTGCGGTTGGCCTGGAAGCCGTCGATGCGCTGCGAGTCGGGTAGCGCCTTGATCATGCCCTGCCAGACGGAGCGCCCCTTATCCTTGAGCGCGCCCTTGTAGAGCAGGTCGCTGACTGTATCGGGCGCGTTGTGGTTCTGCTGCGTGTCCAGGTCGAAGTGCTGGCGCCCGTTGGCGAAGAAGAGGCCAGACATGCGGCCCCAGCCGCCGGGGCCATCCAGCTCCGTCGTCTGGAACGATTTGGTCAGGCGCGTGCCCATCACGCTGATCACCCAGTCAAGCCGGGCGTCGCGCCCGACGCGCCCGCGCTCGTGGGTGAACATCCAGGTGTTCGTGCCGAAATCCTGCAGCGAGACGTAGATCAGGTTGGCCGCATCGCCGACCAGCAGCTCGACGACCCCGTTGTGCAGGGCAGGCTCGTCGCCCGTCTCGGAGGCGTATTCGTCGATGAAGACGGCTTCGGCCCCTTCTTCGAGGACGACGAGCGTGTGCGTGAAGGTGCGCCCGCCCACGGCCCAGAGTGCGTTGTGCAGCGGAGCCGCCGCCCGGACGTTGCGCGGCACGTAAAGGAACGTGCCGCCGCGCCAGAAGGCAGCGTGCATCAGGGCGAACTTGCCCTCTTCCGGCCTGACGGCCTGGGTCATGAAGTAGCGGCGCACCAGCTCGGGGTGCTCGCGCACGGCGGTGTGCATGTCGGTGTAGATGACGCCCTGCTCCCGGAGCTGTTCGCTCAGCTCATACTTCGTAGCGACGCCGTCCACCTCGACGAGCACGCCGCCCGCCGCGTCTTCGGTTAGCTGCTCGCCGAGATAGGCAGGCACCTCGACGCCGGCACGGCTGCCGTTCAGCGAGGGGCCGAACTGCTCCAGCTTGAAGCGGCGCAGGTCGGTGCGCCGCCACGGTTCGTCCTGCGTGGTGGGCAGCGGCGCCTGCTCGAACTGCTCCCAGGCGCGCAGGCGGAACTCCAGCATCCACTGGGGCTCGCCGAGATAGGCCGAAAGCTGCTCGACCGCTTCGCGGCTGAATGTGGTTTCGAATTGGGTGGTTTGCATGGTCGTAGTGTCTGGTTCGTTAACCAATCGATCCTTCCATCTGCAGCTGGATCAGGCGGTTCATCTCGATGGCGTACTCCATCGGCAGCTCCTTGACGAGCGGCTCGATGAAGCCGTTGACGATCAGCGTGTTCGCCATCTGCTCGTCAATACCACGGCTCATCAGGTAGAAGAGCTGTTCCTCGCCGACCTTGCTGACCGACGCCTCATGGCCGATGGTGACTTGAGACTCGTCGATCTCGATGTACGGGTAGGTGTCGGAGCGGCTGCGGTCGTCGAGCAGCAGCGCGTCGCAGACCACGTTGGAGCGCGAATCGGCGGCGCCGTCGTGGACCTTGAGCAAACCGCGATAGGAGGCGCGGCCTCCGCCCTTGGAGATCGACTTGGAAATGATCCGGCTGGTGGTGTGCGGAGCGACATGCACGACCTTGCCGCCCGCGTCCTGGTGCTGGTCCGGGCCGGCGAAGGCGATGGAGAGGATCTCGCCATGCGCGCCCTCTTCCATCAGGTAGACGGCCGGGTACTTCATCGTCACCTTGGAGCCGAGGTTGCCGTCAACCCATTCCATCGTCGCGTCCTTATAGGCCATGGCCCGCTTGGTGACCAGGTTATAGACGTTGTTCGACCAGTTCTGGATGGTCGTATAGCGGCAGCGACCGCCCTTCTTGACGATGATTTCGACCACGGCGGCGTGCAGCGAGTCGGAGGTGTAGATTGGCGCCGTACAGCCCTCGACGTAATGCACGTAAGCGCCTTCGTCCACGATGATCAGCGTGCGCTCGAACTGGCCCACGTTCTTGGCGTTGATGCGGAAGTAGGCTTGCAGCGGCATGTCCACCTGAACGCCCGGCGGCACGTAGATAAAGCTGCCGCCCGACCAGACTGCGGTATTCAGCGCCGCGAACTTGTTGTCGTTGGGGGGGATAATCGTGCTGAAGTATTCCTTGACCAGGTCGGGGTACTGTCGCAGCCCCTCGTCCATGCCCAGGAAGATGACGCCCTTATCCTCCAGCTCTTTCTTGATGTTGTGGTAGACGACCTCAGACTCGTACTGGGCGGCGACGCCGGAGAGGAACTTCTGCTCAGCCTCCGGGATGCCCAGCTTGTTGAACGTGTTCTTGATGTACTCAGGCACGTCGTCCCAGTTATCTTCGCCCTGCTGCGACGGCTTGATGTAATAGTAGATGTTGTCGAAGTCGATGCCGCTGAGGTCGGCGCCCCAATCGGGCATGGGACGCTCCCGGAAATGGCCGTACGCCTTCAGGCGCAAATCGAGCATCCATTCCGGCTCATTTTTCATCATGCTGATCGCCCGGACGCCCTCTTCGGTCAGCCCGCGCTCGGCTTTAAATACATAGTCTTCGTCGTCGGAAAAGCCATACTTCGTAGCGTAGTCGGCATTAACGACGGCGACGACTTCCTCTTCGGTCAGCTCCTGGCGTTCAATCAATTCTGTCATTTACGCCTCCGCAATCAGACCGTGCTTCTCACGAAGCCAGTCGTAACCTTTCTCTTCCAGCTCCAGCGCCAGCTCGGCCCCGCCGTTCTCGACGATGCGGCCGCCCATCATGACGTGCACGTAGTCGGGCTTGATGTAGTTGAGAATGCGCTGGTAATGGGTGATGACGAGCACGCCCATGCCAAGCTGCTCTTTCAGGGTGTTCGCGCCCTCGGCGACGATGCGCAGCGCGTCGATGTCCAGGCCAGAGTCCGTCTCGTCCATAATGGCGATGCGCGGCTCCAGAGTCGCCATCTGCAAAATCTCGTTGCGCTTCTTCTCGCCGCCCGAGAAGCCTTCGTTGACGTAGCGGCCCGCGAACTTGTGGTCCATGTCGAGCATGTCCATCTTCTCCTTCAGCAAACGGCGGAAGGCCGGGATGGAGATGCCTTTGTCTTCGGGGCCTTCGGCGCGGCGGCGGGCGTTTAACGCCTGGCGCAGGAAGTTAGCCACGGTGACGCCGGGGACAGAAACGGGGTACTGGAAGGCCAGGAACAAACCGGCGCGCGAGCGCTCGTCGGGCCCCAGCTCCAGCAGGTCCTTGCCGTCGAAAATAACCTGCCCGGCAGTCACATCATACGCCGGATGTCCGGCGAGTGCGTAGGCCAGCGTGCTCTTACCGGAGCCGTTCGGGCCCATGAGGGCGTGAATCTCGCCGCTCCGCACCAGTAAATCGATGCCCTTAAGGATCTCCTGATCGTTAATGGCAACGTGTAGGTTTCTGATCTCCAATGCCGTCATTGATTTACCCTTCTCCTTTGAAACCGCGTAATTCCTCCCGGCAGAGGGCCGGGAGGCAGGCGCCGATGTCTGGTCTGCAATCGGAGCAAGTATACCATACGGGCCACATAAGGTCAATAAATATCATATATATCATAAAAATGGTGTAAATTGACAAAAACCGGGGGGCATGTTAGAATCTCCGCAGATCGGTGGCGGAGATTCAGGCGGTCACGACGACCACGTCAAGGGTAGCCTATCCCGCGTACAGGTGATTTTACCGTGAAACTTGGATTGGACAACAGCAAGGAAAGCACCCGCGACATTATTCTGCGAACTATCCGGCAGCGCCATCAGGCCACGGTGAACGAGCTGGCGGAGGCAGCGGACGTCTCGCCTGTAACCGTACGCCACCACCTGAACGTGCTGCAGGCCGAATCGCTGCTGGAGTCCGAGAGCGTGCGGCGCAAGGTCGGCCGGCCCTACCACGTCTACAGCCTCAGCGCGAAAGGGCTGGAGCTGTTCCCCAAACGTTACGCCAGCCTGAGTAGCCGCCTGCTGGAAGAGCTAAAGAACCAGTTCCCGCCGGAAGTGGTCACGAGCATCTTTCAGGGCGTCGTCGAGGGGATTGTCGAAGAGCACCGCGCCGAGTTCGAGGCGCTGGAGCTGGAAGAGCGGCTGGCCTATCTGGTCGAGCTGCTCGCCGAAGAGGGCTTTCTGGCGCGCTGGGAGAAACGCGAAGACCGCTACCACATTATCGAATATAGCTGCCCCTACCTCTCGCTGGGTCACGAGCACGCCGAAATCTGCCACTTCGACCGCGACCTGATCGTCGCCGTGCTCGATACCGAAGTCGAGCAGCATAGCTGCATGTTGAGTGGCGATAGCTGCTGCCAGTTTTCCTTTGTCCCTGCCCCGGTCGAGACCCCCAATCGGAAGAACGGGCTGCGCCTGATGGAGAAGAACGGATGATTACGAGCAAAGAAGAAGAGATCCTCGAATCGCTGCGCGAAGTCATTGACCCGGAGATCGGCCTGAACGTGGTCGAGCTGGGGTTGATCCGCAATCTGGAGCTGGACGAGCAAGGGAACGTGTACATCGTGATGATCATGACCACGCCCTTCTGCCCCTACGCGCCGCAGCTCATCGAGCAGGTGCGGATCAAGGCGGCGATGGCCGCAGGCGCCGAGGCGACCGTGGAGATGGGCACGGAGCTATGGGATCCATCGCTGATGGAAGAGGGCGCCGGGGGCGACTGGGGCCTTTTCTAGCCTGACTGGAGCAAGCGCCCCGGCAGCCCGCCGGGGCTTTTTTTATGTCTGACTACGCGCAGCGCATCCACCTTCT
>JAAYYY010000395.1 GCA_012515125.1 Chloroflexota bacterium | reverse complement strand
GGCTCGGCGCCGACGCCATCGTCATGACCACGCGCGGCTATTCCGGCCTGACTCGCTGGACGCTGGGCAGCGTCTCCGAAAAGGTCATGCGCGGCGCGACCTCGCCCGTGGTTGTCGTGCGCGAGCCGCGTCCCCTGCGGCGCATCCTCGTGCCGCTGGACGGCTCCGAGCATGGCGAGCGCGCGCTGCCGCATGCCTTCTGGCTGGCCCGCGAGAACAACGCGCGTCTCACCCTGCTCTACGTCGTCGAGCCGTTCATCGCCCTCACGCCGTCCACGCTCGGCTGGGAGCACGTCGCCATGCAGATTGACGAGACGGCGACCGAGAAGCTGGCGAAACAGGCCACCGCCTACCTGGAAAACGTCGCCACCCGCTACAGCACGCTCGATTTCGAGGCCGAGCCGGTGGTGCTCCACGGCCCGACCGCAGAGACCATCCTGCAATATGCCGAAGAAAGCGGCGCCGACCTGATCGCCATGGCCACGCACGGGCGGACCGGGCTGCGCCGCTGGGTCTACGGCAGCGTCACCGAGAAAGTGCTGCGCGGCGTGCACAGCTCCCTGCTCGTCGTCCGCGTGCCGCCGCACCTGCTGCACGAGGAGCCGGTAAGCACGGAACTAGCCCACAACCTGTAGCGCGATTTTGTAAATCGCGCGCTGCGCGGCGGGGAGCGATTTGGAGAAATCGCTCTACCGCACGAGCAGCCAGCGCACGGCCAAAAGCGATAAGCCGTAAGCTAACAGCTAACGGCTAACAGCTTCCGCCAACGGCACGCGCGCCGTCAGGCGGGCGCCGCCGCCCGGCTCGGAAAAGACGGCCAGACTACCCCCCAGCGTCTGCATCCGCTCGTCCAGGCCCGCCAGCCCGATGCCCTGGCCCACGCCCTGCATCACCCGCTGGGCGTCGAAGCCATCGCCGTTGTCCTCCACCGTCAGCACCACGTCGTCGCCCTCCCGCCGGAGCGTGACGGTCACCTGGGTGGCTCTTGCGTGGCGGGCGATGTTGGTCAGCCCCTCCTGGACGACGCGGTAGAGCGAGATGGCGACCATCTCCGGCAGCTGGTCAATGTCCGCGCCCTGGTACTCAATGTTCAGGCCCGTGCGCTCGCCGAACTCCTTGCACAGCCCCGCCAGGGTCACGTCGAGGCCGAGCACGTCCAGCGAGGGGGTGCGCATCATGTGCGCCAGCGAGCGGATCTGCTCCATCGTCTCCTCCGTCAGCCGGATGGCCAGGTCAATGCTCGACTCGGCCGCGGCAGGGTCCACCCGCCACGTATCCTTGAGCATGGCCAGGCTGTAGAGCAGCGCCGTGAGCGCCTGCCCGGCTTCGTCGTGCAGCTCGCGGGAGACGCGATGGCGCTCCGACTCCTGGATGGAGATGATCTGCTGGGCAAGCTGCTGCAGCCGCTCGCCGCGCGCCAGGATTTCGCTATAGAGGCGGGCGTTGGCGATGGCAACGCCCGCGTGCTGGCCGACCGTCGTAAAAAAGCGGCGCTGCCCGATGTTGAACGTGGGCTGCCGGCTGAGCAGGAGCAGTACGCCCAGGACGCTGCCGCTGGCGACGAGGGGCACGGCAAAGGCGTGGCGCCAGCCATCGTCGGCGATGGCAGTCAGCCACGGTTCGGCCTCGCGGATGCGCTCCAGGTGGGCGGCCTCGGCGGCCTGGCCGGTGCGGACGACCGGCCCGAGGAAGCCTTCGCCGGCGGGCAGGTTGGCCAGCTCCTTGTCGATGCTGGCCCGCAGCCCCCAGGTGACGCGGCTGTTGAGCTGCTCGCGGAGGGAATCGTAGGCAAAGATGGCGCCCGCCTCGACGCCGACCAGCTCGCGCAGCAGCCGGGCCAGCGTCTCTTTGACCTGGGCCGTCTCCAGCGAGCTGCCGACGGCGGCGGTGATCCGGTTGAGCTGTTCGAGCTGGGCCTGGGCCTTTTCGCGCGTCTCCATCTGTTCCTGCAGGATGGCGTTGGCATACGTCAGCTCGGCGGTGCGT
>JAAYYY010000394.1 GCA_012515125.1 Chloroflexota bacterium | reverse complement strand
GTTGGCGCTCTCCGGCTCGGCCCGGTCGGCCCAGAAACGGGCCGTTTCCAGAATCATCTCCGCCCCATAGTCGCGCATAAAGGCATCGTCGCCCGTCACACGCCAGTACTGCATAAGCGCATAGGCCACGTCCGCGCTGATGTGGATCTCAATTTCCCCAGTCCAGATACGCACCAGCCCATTGCCGTGGAAGGACGGCACAAAGTCTGGCGTCACTTCGTCGCCGGTGGCGGCGCTTTCCCAGGCATACTGAGCGCCCCGGTAGCCACCGGCGGCGGCCTTGCGCCGGGCGCCGGGCAGGGTGTGATAGCGGTAAAGCAGGAGATTGCGGGCCACTTCCGGCTGCGTATAGATGAAGAAAGGCAGGATAAAAGTCTCGGTATCCCAGAAGACATGCCCGCGATAGCCCAGACCACTCAGCGTCTTGGCGCCGATGCTCACCCTGTCGTCAAGCCGGGGGGCAGCAACCTGCAGCTGGAAAAGGTTGAAGCGAACCGCCTGCTGAGCCTCCACGTCGCCTTCGATGAGCACGTCGATGTCTGCCCATGTCTCCTGCCAGGCCGCCAAATGGGCCAGCTTGAGGCTGTCGTATCCCTGCTCCTCCAGATAGGTGAGGGCGCGCGGCACAACATTACCGGCAGCCTGGTCTGGCAGTTCGTCACGGCTGCTGGCGTAGGCCACCAGCTTATCCACCTGCAGCGTCTGTCCCTGACTGAGCTGCTGGGTCAGGCGCAGGCCCGGATGGCCGGGGCAATGCTGCGCCGTAAACGGCGTTTCGTCCGGCGTCTGCACGCGCGTTGCCGTGCCCAGCTCCAGCAGCGTGCCGCGCGTGCGGCTGTGCAGCCAGACTTGCTCCCCGGCATGGCCTTCGTCCAGATGCTGCCAGTGCAGCAGATTGTCATTGGCTACGTGACCGTTGATGCCTGCGTCCACGGCCACCGTACATTGCTGGTTCGCCGCCGTGACCAGCAGCCGCAGGGCGGCGATATGTTGTTCGGTGTAGCTGATGAAACGCTCGAAGGTCAGGGTAACGACGGCGCCGCCCGGCGCACGCCACTGTACGTGACGCTGCACCAGGCCGTGGCGCAGGTCAAGCCGGCGCCAGAAGCCCAGCACTTCTCCCTTGTCGAGCCGGAAGGCGTGGCCGTCCACACGGATGTGCAGGTCGAGCCAGTTCGGGAGGTTAACCAGCTCGGTGAAGACGATGGGCACGTCGTCGTATAGACCGTGGGCCAGAGTCAGAGGGCGATCGCCGGGATGCCCCTCCTCCAGACTGCCCCGGCTGGCAAAATAGCCGTTGCCAATCGTGAATACCGTCTCCATGTGGTGCTGGGTATCGGCCGAAAACCGATCCTGCACGATATGCCAGGCCGGATCGACAGCAGCCGCTGCGCGTAAGTCGGCGACGGTCAGCCCCTCCAGGCTGTCACACCGCTCAAATAGCAGACGTGCGGCTCCCAGCTCCTCAAAGCGTTCTTCCGGTCCCAGAGCCAGCGCTGACATCCCCGCCGCCAGCGCGGCGACTATACCGGCGGCGGCGTCTTCGACGACCAGGACTTCATGGGGCATGAGTCCAATCTGGGCCGCGGCGCAGCGAAAGAGATCGGGGGCCGGCTTGCTTCGGGTTACGTCGTTGCCATCCACCAGCGCAGCCAGCCGGTCGGCCATACCCAGACGGCTCACCACGGCCCGGGCGTTGCGGCTGGACGAGGCGATGACGTACGGGAGAGCGGCGGCGTCAAGCTCGTCGAGCAGCGCCGCCACGCCGGGGAGCAGATCGTCAGGCGTCACCTGGGCCAGAAGCTCCTGGTAATAGCGATTCTTGTTGCTCATCATCTGTTCCATGCGTGCTTCCGACAGCTCCTGGCCGCCGAGTATGAGCAACAGAGACTGGCGGCGAGAGACCCCGCGTAGCTGTTCGTTATCAGCCCGGGTAAACGGCAGCCCTTCCTCGTCGGCCAGCCGCTTCCACGCCTGATAATGGTACTCGGCCGTGTCCGTGATCACGCCGTCGAGGTCAAAGATGACGCCACGCAACATCACGATTCCTGTCTCTCTGCTCTCTGACTGATGGTTGTCGCCAGGTTTCGCGGCCCTGTCAGGCTGGATGCCCGGATAACGAGCTCGGGGGCTACCAGCATGGTCTTTGCGGGTGGTTCGCGCTCCAGAATCTGGGCCAGCAACATGGCGACGGCCATCTCGCCGACCTGCGGGATCGGCTGGCGGACGGACGTGAGGGGCGGCTGGGTATAGTCGGTCAGCTCGACGTTGTCGAAGCCCGTGATAGCCAGATCCCGGCCGACGGTGAGGCCCGCATTCGCGGCGGCCTGCAGGGCGCCGACTGCAATCAGGTCGCTGACGCAGGCGATGGCAGTCGGTCGCCGCCGCGCGGGCAGCTCCCAGAGCTGCCGGAAAGCGTGGCTGCCGGTACCGGCGGCGTGCAGGCCACGCACCAGCAGCTCGGGCGCAGGTTCCAGACCGGCTGCGATCAGCGCCTCACGATAACCATTCTCGCGCGCCTGACCGGTACGCGAGCCCTCAGGCCAGGTGACCATGGCAATGCGTTCGTGTCCTTGCTCGACGAGATGGGCGACGACCTGGCACATGCCGGCCCGCCCATCCACGTCTACCCAGTAGTGGTCCCACTCCTCGTTTGCCCGGCCGAAGGCAGTAAAAGGGATCTCCTGCTCGATGAGCATCTGTACTCGCGGATCGTCCCGGTTGATGTCAGCGAGGATGAACCCACCGACCTGGTTGCGCAGGTAGAGCTCGCGGTAGGGCGCGGGATTACTGAGGTCGTCGGTGACAAAGGTCAGGATATGGAAGCCTTCGGCCTCGGCGGCATTGGCGATGCTGTGGACAAACGCGTCGAGAACCGGGTGAAAGTAACCCTTATCGCTGTAGTGCCAGGGATAGCCGATCAGGTTGCTAACCCGGGTGCGCAAGTTGCGCGCGCTGACGTTCGGCCGGTAATTCAGCTCGCGGACAGCCTGCCAGATGCGTTCGAGCGTCTCGTCCGACACCGCTGCCCGGCCGTTGAGGACTTTGGATACCGTCTGGTAACTGACGCCGGCCCGTGCGGCCACGTCCTTCAGCGTGACTCGCGACACCTCATCGACTCCTTTAGGCGAACGTTCGCCTACATTCTGGCACACACCTCTACCCCTTGTCAAGATACAAATCGGATACACTCTATGGCGACCGCCTGGCGCACATCGCCTGCCGGCAAGATGATAGGTCTACTTGTCGCAGCCGGGATTGTCTGGTCGCTGGCGCCGGGCTATCGGTGGAAGGGGCAGCGCTCTAGGGAGGGCCGGCGGAAAGGTGCTGATCGCTGTTCCAGGCAGATGACTATCATCTCAGACAGGCGGCAGCGCCGGCCCACTGCTGGTAAAATAGCGCCACTTATCGGTCATGATCTGGAGTGCAGCGATGAATCGTGGTTTTGCCCGCTACGCCTGGGCTGTGCTGGCCTACAACATCCTCGTCATCCTCTTCGGCGCGCTGGTCCGGGCCACAGGCTCCGGCAACGGCTGCGGCGCCAACTGGCCTCTCTGCGACGGCGCGCTGATCCCCGACAGCTCCAATCTGGCGCAGGTGATCGAATATACCCATCGTTTCACCAGTGCCCTGGCGGGCCTGCTGGTCATCATTCTGTTTGTGTGGGCGTTCCGCGCCTACCGGCCGGGCCACACGGTGCGCCGGGCAGCCGTCGGCTCGCTGATCTTTATTCTCACTGAGGGAGCAGTCGGGGCCGGACTGGTGCTTCTGGAGCTGGTTGGCGAGAACGATTCGCTGGCCCGGGCCTACTGGATGGCCGGCCACCTGATCAACACCTTCCTGCTGTTGGGCGCGCTGTCGATGACGGCGTGGTGGGCCACCGTCCTGGACGCGGACGACATACGCCGGCCGATCCGCCTGCGCAATGGCCGGCTGGCGCTGCTGGTGGGCGCCGGGCTGCTGCTGATCATGGCTGTCAGCGCGCTGGGCGCCGTCACCGCCCTCGGCGACACGCTCTATCCGCCCGCAAGCGTCGGCGAAGGGGTTGCCCGGGACTTTGCCGAAGACGCTCACTTCACCGAGGCGCTGCGCGTCTGGCACCCGGTGCTGGCCGTCTTCAGCGCCATCTATCTCTACATCGTCCTGGCGACGACGATGCGCGACCGGCACCAACCGGGGGTGCAGCGCTGGGCGCGTATCGCCCAACTGCTGGTGGCTACCCAGATTGCAGCCGGCTTCGTCAACGTGATCCTGCTCGCGCCGCTGTGGATGCAGGTGGTCCACCTCTTCCTGGCCGACAGCGTCTGGATTGCCCTGCTGCTCGTCGGGGCCAACGCCCTGGCAGCGCCGGCAGCCGAAGAGACCGCCCTGCCGCGCTCTCTGCAGGCGGCTGCCGGCTCCTGAGAAGGCCCAGTCAGGCCAATAAAGGAGTGTCTGATGGCAACAGATGAGCTGCGCTGGTATGTGGGCACGATGGGCTATGGCTACAAGGATTGGCAGGGCGTCTTCTACCCGGACGGGTTAGCGAAGACCGATTTTCTCGGCGTCTACAGCCAGCACTTCAATGCCGTGGAGATGGACTCAACTTTCTACGGCACACCACGGACCGATTACGTCCTGCGCTGGAAGGAGGCAACGCCCGACGATTTCGTCTTCTGCCCCAAAATGCCCCGGCAGATAACGCATGAGCTGCGCCTGCAAAGCGCGGAAGCCGAGACCGACGCTTATCTGGAGACGATGCGGCTGCTGCAGCCAAAGCTTGGCCCCATTCTCATCCAGTTTCCGCCCGACTTCAGCCGCGAGGAAATTGACAGCCTCTCCGCCTTTATTGAGCGCCTGCCCGGCGACCTGCGCTTTGCCGTCGAGTTCCGCCATCGCTCGTGGCACGCAGCCGCTACCGGCGAGCTTTTACAGGCGCACGGCATCTGTTGGGTCTCGGCCGACTACCTGTATATGCCGCGCCGTGTCTACGTAACGACCGACTTCGTCTACATTCGCTGGCTGGGCCGGCACGGCAGCTATCCGGTCAAGGACCACGAGCGCGTGGACCGTACGGAGCGGCTGGAGGAATGGGTCGCCGACGTGACCGCCCGCCACGAGAATGACGGTTTCCACACCGTCTACGGCTTCTTCAACGACGACTACGCCGGGCACGCCCCTGCCACGGCGAAAAGGCTGAAGCGCATTCTCGGCCTCCCCACCGACCCGGCCCCACCGCCGCAGCAGGCCCGATTGCTATGACGAGTTCAAAAAAGTCCCGGCGCAGCGCCGGGACTTTTCTTTTACATTCTGGCTCAAACCTTTAACTTCTCACCTTCAACTTCCGTCACCCTATCCCCCGGCAATCAGGCGCGCGCCGTCGAGCATGGCCTGCCGGGCAATGTCGAACCAGGCGCCGGGCAGAACGCCGAGCACCAGCGTCGCCAGCAGGGTCACCCCTACCGTCAGGTCGATGCCGGGGCTGGCGTGCAGCTCCAACTCTCCCTCGGGCGGGTACATGAAGGAGAGGAAAACCAGACGGAGGTAGAAATAGCCAGAGATCACGCTGGTCACGACGCCGACGATAGCCAGCCAGACCAGGTCGGCCTCGACGGCCGAGCGGAAGAGGAAGAACTTGCCGGAGAAGCCCCCGGTCGGCGGCACCCCGGTGAGCGAGAGCATAAAATAGGCCAGCGCCGCGGCAAGCCACGGGCTGCGCGCCCACAGGCCGCGATAATCGGAGAGGTCGAGCCCGCGCCCCTCGCGCTGTTCCAGCGCGATAACCACGGCAAAAGCGCCGAGGTTGGTGAAAAGATAGGCCATCATGTAGAAGAGGCCTGCCGGCACGGCGTCGGCGCTGCCCGGGCTGGCGGCGACGGCAATCATGATATAGCCGGCGTGGGCTATGCTGGAGTAGGCGAGCATGCGCTTGACGTTGCGCTGAGCCAGCGCGACGACGTTGCCCAGGATCATCGTCAGGGCGGCGATGACGGCGACGGCCACCATCCACGTGTCGGCCATGTCAGGCAGCGCGCTAATGAAAACGCGGATCATCGCCGCAAAACCGCCGATCTTCGCCCCGACCGACATAAAAGCCGTGACGGCTGTGGGCGCCCCTTCATAGACGTCCGGCGTCCACATGTGGAAGGGCACGGCGGCGACCTTGAAGGCAAAGCCGACGAGCAGCAGGGCGACCCCGCCGGCCGCGAACGCACCCCCTTCGCCGAGGCCTTCGAGCACGGCCGGCAGGGCCGTAGAGCCCGTCGCCCCATAGAGCAGCGCCACGCCAAAGACCAGGAAGCCGGAGGAAAACGCGCCCAGCAAGAAGTATTTCATGCCCGCCTCTTCCGAGGCCGTATTGGGATGGGCAAAGCCCGAGAGGATATAGAGCGGAATCGAGAGCAGCTCCAGCGCGAGGAAGACCAGGATCAGGTCGTTGGCCATACCCATGAGCATCATCCCGGAGATGGAAAACATCATCAGGTAATAATACTCTGCGCGCTGCAGACCGGTCCGCTCCAGATAGTTGACGGCGATGAGGACGGACAGGGCGCCCGTCAGTAGAAACAGGGCGTTGAGGAAGTTGCTGTAGTTATCGACCAGGATCATGGGCGTGCCGCCCACGGGCGTAAAGGCGCCTATCTCCTCACCCCAGAGGAACAGGGTGCTGATCAGTGCGGCGGCATAGCCGACCAGTGCCAGCCAGCCGACGAGGCGTTTGTTTCGGGCCGGAACGAAGAGGTCCACGACCATGAGCACAATCGCCCAACCGACGACGATGAGCAGGGGCAGAATTGCGTAGAGGTTGATGGTTGGCGCCTGAAACTCCATTATCTCGCTCCTACTGATGACAGGAGGTATGGTAACACATTCATCGGCCGTCGCGTATGCGGACGGAGACGCCCGGCACGCTCTCGTCGCGCTCGGCAAAGGTCCCGCCGGGCCGTGGAAAGGTGTGCTGGTGGATAATCGTCTGGCTGGGAATCAGATGGACAAAGCCATAGCCGGGCGGCGCGAGTGTGTCGAACTGAACGTCGATGTCGTCGGGCCAGGCCAGGAACTGGGCAAAGACACTCGGCCCGCTGACGTAAAGGATACCGTCGCGCTGCGTCTGCATTGGCTGGTGGACGTGGCCATAGAACACACCGCGGAGCCGATCTCGTGCGGGCAGCAGCGCCTCGTGCAGCTTATGCCCGTCGATGGTCAGCATGTGGGCGTCCATCCAGATGCTGTTCAGCGGCAGCGCCGGGTAGTGGGTAAAGACCGTCAGTGGCGGGCCCTCTGGCGTCGCCTCACGGCGCACAACGTCAAGCTGCGCCTCGCCGAGGAAGCCGTGGGGATCGATCTCGTCGTCGCCGCGCCCATCCAGCACGAGGAAGCGGTACCCCTTGACTGTAAAGGCGTAGCACAGCGTCTCCCGGTCGGCAATCAGCTCCTCTTTCGGCCCCATAGGCAGGAAGTGGTGAATGTCCCGCGCGCGATCGTGGTTGCCGACCACATAATAGATGGGCACCTGCAGCTTGCCGAATACCTGCGCGGCGAGCCGGTAGGCGTCCGGGTCGGGATGGTAGACGACGTCCCCGGTATGGACGACAAAGTCGGGCCGGGTCGGTAGCGAGTTGATAATCTCCACGACACGCTCGGCGCAGGAATACGGCTCGTGATCGTGGCGCGTGTAGCCACGATGGGGGCCAATGTGTGTGTCGCTGATATGCACGAAGTAGACGATCTGGCGCGGCATGTTCCTGGCAAGAGCTGCCCTCAGCTTGCCGGCGGCAGGGCTGAGGGCAGTGAAATGGTAAGACGGGACAAGGACGGCGCTAGGGGATCAGGGCGATCGCTGCCCCCTGAACGTGGCTGACAAGCGCCGCCACAGTCTCGTTCACAAGCTCGAAATAGGGCGACGGGTAGATGCCAATCCAGAAGATGAACAGCAGGAAGCTGAGCATGATCGCCAGCTGGCCGCCGTTGACATCTTTCAGGGTCCGGTTCGCCGGGTTGTCCAGCGGCCCCATAAAGACCCGCTGGAACATCCAGAGCAGGTAGACGGCTGCCAGAATGACGCCCGTCGCGGCGAACGCCGTGTAGATCCACGGCTGGGGCTGCAGCACCTCCGGCGATGCGTTCATGGAGCCGAGCAGGATGGTGAACTCGCCGACGAAGCCGTTCAGTCCCGGCAGCCCCATACTGGACAGGGTAATGATCAGGCTGAGAGCGGTGAAGACCGGCATTGCCCGCCAGACACCGCCGAACTCGCTCATCTCGCGCGTGTGCCGCTGTTCATAGAGCACGCCGACGAGGTAAAACAGTCCGCCCGTACTCAGCCCGTGGTTGACCCCCTGCAGAATGGCCCCTTGCAGCCCGGCATTGTTCAGCGAGAAGATGCCCAGCATCACAAAGCCCAGGTGGCTGACGCTGGAGTAGGCAACCAGCCGCTTCACGTCTGACTGGGCAAAGCTGACGATAGCGCCGTAGATGATGCCGATGATCGCCAGCACGGCGATGGTCGGGGCAAAGAAGGCCGACGCTTCGGGGAACAGGGGCAGGTTGAAGCGCATGAAGCCGTAGGTCCCCATTTTTAGCAGGATGCCCGCCAGGATGATAGAGCCGGCTGTGGGCGCCTCGGTGTGCGCGTCGGGCAGCCAGGAGTGGAACGGAAAGAGCGGCACCTTGATGGCAAAGGCAATGGCGAAGCCCAGGAAGAGCCAGCGCCCCACGTTCGCCGGAAAGTCAACGTTAGCGATGAGGTCGGGCAGCGCGAAGGTGTCGTAGTTGATGCCCATGTAGAGAATCGCCAGGAGCATCAATAGAGACCCTGCCATCGTATAAAGGAAGAATTTGATGCTGGCGTAGACGCGCTTGGCGCCGCCCCAGATGCCGATGAGGAAGTACATCGGCACCAGGGTAAACTCCCAGAAGATGTAGAAGAGGAAGAGGTCCTGCGCCAGGAAGACGCCGAGCATGCCTGCTTCGAGCAGCAGCATCAGCACGTAATAGCTGCGCACGTGCTCGGTGATCGCCGTCCACGAGCCGGCGACCGACAGCATGGTGATGAACGTCGTCAGCAGCACCATGAGAATGCTCAGGCCGTCGACCGCCAGATAGTAGCTGATATTCAGCGATGGGATCCACAGCGCCCGGTCCTCCAGCTGCAGGCCGGCAATACCCCGGTCGTACATGAGCAGCACGACGATGGAGATGATGAACGTAATAATCGACGTGCCGACGGCGATGCGCTTGAATAGCTCGTCGTCTCTCCGGCCAAACCAGCTGAGCAGGAGCATCAGCAGGACGCCGAGCAGCGGGAAGAAGGTGAGAAGGGTTAAGATGCCGTTGAACGCTTCCATCGTTTCTCCAGTTACAGTCGCCAGTTGTCAGTCGTCAGCAGGCTGTCCACTGCCAACTAATCTCCTATCCCGCACTCAGCAGGAAGTACGCCAGAAGGGCGACAACGCCCACAAAAAGCCCCAGCGCATAGTTGCGCACATAGCCGGTCTGCGTGACGCGCAGGGCGCTCGCCAGCCCGCGGGCCAGCCGTGCGGCGCCGTGGACCAGACCACCATCCAGACCACGCCGGTCCAGAACGCTGCTGCTGAACCGGGCAAAGCCGACAAAGAGGTCGCGGATAATGTTGTCGTGAACGAAGTCGTGCCAGAAAGCCCAATCGACGGTGTGGGCCAGCCAGTGGGCCATGCGGTTGAAGAACGGCACGACGAACTTCATGTAGAGCGTATTCAGGGGCAGGATGGCAAACCACCAGATGACCGGGCCGAGCACCGGGATGCTGCGGAAGGGGTCGGGCTCCTCAGCCGTGGCGGGCCGCCTGCCGTAGACGACGTAAAAGGCCAGACCGAATGCGAGCAGGGCCAGCCCCAGCGACAGCCCGGCAACGAGGTAATTGAGCGACGCCGGATCGAGCAGCGGGAGGTTCACCAACCCTTCCTCGGTCAGCCCGAAGGAGGCCAGAGAGTGTTCCAGCCAGCCTTCCAGAGCCAGGAAGATGCCTTCAGGGTGGTTGTGGGCGGCTTCGGCCGCGCCGGCCGTTAAGAACGGCAGGTTGAGCAGGCCGCCCACCACCGCCAGCGCCGCCAGGATGACCAGCGGGACCGTCATCAGCGGCGGGCTCTCGTGCGCATGTTCCGCTGCGGGATGGCGCGGCTCGCCAAAGAAGACCAGCTTGATCTGGCGCCCCATATAGAATGCCGTGCCAACTGCCGCCAGGGTCAGCAAAATGTAGACGCCGATATTGTATTCGTTGGCATAGGCCAGGATTTCGTCCTTCGACCAGAAACCGGCCAGAGGGAAAATGCCGGCAAGCGCCAGCGCGCCGATCAGGTAGACCCAGAACGTCGTCCGCATCTGGTGGCGCAGGCCGCCCATGTTGCGCATATCCTGGGCGTCGAAACCGTGCTCGTCCGGCGCGGCGGCGTCGTGCGCCAGATGGTGATGGCCGTGTTCCACCCCGTGGATCACTGAGCCAGCGGAAAGGAAGAGCAGTGCCTTGAAGAAGGCGTGGGTGATCAGGTGGAACATGGCCGCCACGTAGGCCCCCAGCCCGGCTGCAGCCACCATGAAACCCAGCTGGCTGATCGTCGAGTAGGCGAGCACTTTCTTGATGTCGAACTGGGTGAAGGCGATGATGCCGGCCAGCAGGGCAGTCGCCGCGCCGATGTAGGCGACGACGTTGGGCGAATGCAGCCAGACATCACCCTGCGTGGCCGCCTCGCGCACGATCTCGTAGAGGACGTTGCTGCGCACGATGAGGTAAATGCCGCTGGTGACCATCGTCGCCGCGTGGATGAGCGCGCTGACGGGCGTGGGACCGGCCATCGCGTCGGGCAGCCAGACGTAGAGTGGGATCTGGGCGCTCTTGCCGGCCGCGCCAATCAGGAAGAGCACGGTGACGACGGAAAGCAGCACGCCAACCGACACTTCCCGTCCAAAGATGGCAATGCCCTCGCCGCTAGCAAACCGCTCGGCCGCCGAGTTAAAGATCGCGTCGAAGCCCAACGTGCCGAAGACGATGAAGAGCAGGATCATCGCCAGGATGACGGCGAAGTCGCCGATGCGGTTGACGAC